>JALYOY010000044.1 GCA_030856655.1 Pseudomonadota bacterium
GGCCAATAGTTTAGCTGGCGAACAAACGGGAGTAGTACATCCTGATGAATTGTTAAATCTACGAGCCGATCTGAATGATTTGATCTCTCGTATCACTACCTTATCGGAGACCGATTTAGAAAACGCCAAAGAAAGATTGATTAAAAAGATTGCTAAGACTAAGAATACGGCGCAAGAAGCAACTGATAATACTGAGCAAATAGCTTCTGGTATCGAGTTCGGTGGTGATCAAAGTGAGCGCCCGATCAAGGTGACCTCGGCCGATCTTTCGGCTGTGCTGCATAGCGCTAATTTTGAGGAGTTTTTAAGTTTTCTCCGCACCCCTCATGGTGGGGCTCCAACGCTTTCGCCGAAACGATTCAGTGAAGCATTGAGCATCGATATTCAGACGTTGGCCAAACAGGCCCATGTTCACCGCAATACGATCAGCCGGGCGCCCGAATCTGAAAGTGTGCAGCAATTTTTGCGCGAAGCTCTACGAGTGCTTCGGGCCGCGATGAATGTATCTAACGATATGGATCATGCCATCTTCTGGTATCGCAATGATCCGTTATCCGTTTTCGGTTATAAAACAGCTGAGCAACTGGTGACGGAAGGGCGTACGGAAGATTTGCTCCGCTATATTGAATCGCTGGAAGCCGGGGCGGCCGGATGATCCTCGCGCAATTGGACAACGTTACCGCCTACCGGATGCATGTGCCAAAGTGGGCAGTTAGGCCTATCAGCGGAGCAGGAGCCGCTAAGCACGGCGGACGAGTCAACCGGCCTAATATAGAAGCCCTCTATTTATCGTTGGATACGAATACCGCCATCCTGGAATACAAGCAGGTATCGACATTATTGCGACCTGGTACGCTGACGACCTACCAGTTGACAGCTGATCCGATTGTAGATTTTACAAAGGGCTACAGCGCCTCTTCCTGAAATTCGATCTGGCAGGACTTTTACTGCGACTGGCGTGAACTGTGGTTCAACCAACTTATCGAACCGCCGAGCTGGGGTATCGGTGACGCCGTTATAGCGCGTGGCGCCTATTGCTGAGCTTGCGCATAATCATTTAGAATTCGTTCAGCTGTTAAGACGGTACGGCCGCAATCAATATTATGCGACCCCTTGCTAAACTGATACCCCTGCATCGTATATCATAAACATTATACCGATGCATGCGCTTTCACCAATCATTGCGTACTCATTGGAAAATGGATAGTTGTCATGTTTCAGGAAGAAATTTATTCCAGATGGGAATGGTCTTCTGTGAAAATAGGCTATGGATAGCGGGAATGCTTGTCGTTATGGTGCTCGCCGGCTGCGGCAGCATACCGGACCGGGGTGCGCCAAAGATAGCGCATGTGCCCGGTGTGAAGGTAGACCTGGGCAATACAGTGTTGGTGAAAGAAAATCTGTATGCGCAGTACAACCAATGGAAAAATACAAAATACCAAATTGGGGGCTTGAGCAGAAATGGCATTGATTGCTCGGGTTTCGTTTACGTGACGTTCAAATCGAAGCTGGGCGTGGTGCTGCCGAGATCGACAGAATTCCAGGCAGAGTTGGGCGAAAGCGTTGACAAAAACCACTTGCGGGCAGGCGACCTGGTCTTTTTCAAGACCGGGAAGGCTGGCAGACATGTCGGGGTTTATCTGGAGGACGGCAGGTTTTTGCATGCGTCGACCAGTCAGGGCGTCATGATTTCCGGATTGGACGAGAACTACTGGAAGTCCGCGTATTGGAAGGCGAAGAGACTGGAAACTGATGTGCCTTCGTGAGCAAGTGAGAATCATGACCGGTATTGACACGTTATCCTGAACGGAGTCATTACCGTGGAGTACGGCCGGGTGGATGCGCGTAGCTGAGGCAAAGGCGCTTCGGCAACTTCTAAGGCTTGCGTTTTCGAAAATGGAGGCGAGATAACTTTACGTCACGGTGTGGGCATTGAGCGGGCGTCATCACTCGTAGTAGATCTTCACCTCGACCAACAATATGGTTAGTTGCCTGACTATACCCGGCTGAACGCGGCTGGATATGTCAGGCTTATAAGTGTCTGCGGTTTCCAATTGACCTTGCAATATGCTTGATACGCGCTATTCCCTATCCGCCAATAATGACAGGAACGTCGCATCAAGTTCATCACAGGGGTGCGCGTAATGCACTTGCATTAAACTTTGGATGGCACAGACGCGCTACTAAACACCAGATCCATTAGCTTTACGGCGGCGTGCGACAGCACCAAGCAAGCCTAAACCGGCGAGCAGCATTGCATAAGTTTCAGGTTCTGGTATAGGGCTTACCTGGAAGATACTTCCAGCGGATACGGGCAAAACAGTTTTGAATCCGGCCATGCCGTCCACTTCGCCGGGTGTGCCTGCCCCAATGTTGCCTACAGTCAAGCCGTGAACGACTATTTCACGTAGTTGAAGTGGCAGTAACTCCTCTGCTGTGAATGTGGTCCCGAAATTGGACTGCTGCGATAGATCGAACGTTTCAGAATAGTTAATTTGCCCAAGGGGGGCTGTTGAAAAACCGCTTCCCGTATGCCCGTTCCCGTGAGAGCCATCTACATTCCCGGGAGGATTCGTTAATTGCAGCAAAATAGGCCCATAAGTTGCTTCTCCTTCGGCTAGTTCTATAAATCCGTCCCTGTCTGTATCCTGGGCTAGCGTAGGAATTGTGGAATCAATCGGCATATTATTTGCATCAAGTCTACCGTGAATATGTGCAACATGCTCTTGGTTTGGCTCTAGCCCGGTCGCGAGGAGGTTGACCTTAAGGATATTACCGTCAAGCGTCATATTTACAAGTCCATTAACGCCTGAGTTGTTTAAGGGGTTAAGAATGGCGCTAAAACTTGTGGTCGCCAAAGCGGTATTCGGTAGAGCAAAAGCCGATACCAATAGGAGAGAAATGATTTTATGTTTCATAGTGAATCCTTTTTAGAAAAGAACAATTTTGCTTCAGAAAAAACATTGCTTCTCAGGGGAAGTCCCGTCCGTATCAAGGTTTAATTGCGCGCCCATGCATGTCTGCGTGGGGCTGCCGGGTAAAGGTACCGAATTGATATTCACACAGCGATATTGGGATATCAATGGGCCGTCTGAACTAGTGCGTTGTTCCTACGTTAGAATCTGACCCGCTGACCACTATGGGGTAGGTGCCGCTGTGCAGGTCAGTGAATCCGCACTGTCCGCATGGGCCACTATGGGAATGTTTTCGGCGAGGCGTCAGCATTAAAACCACCGGTTACGCTTCATGGAGTGCAGCATTAACCGTGCGTATTCTCGCTTGCAAAAATACAGGTTATTCCATAGTGCCGGGAAGATACTTTTACTTTCAGTCCTCTCCAAAGAAGGGATGCATCCTACAATAATCCCGAATGAGCGCGATGCGGTTGCCGGGTATTATTACACTTTGACATTGCACGTCTTGCCTGCCCCGTGTAAATAGCTGTTTTATAAGAAGGAATAAGATTTTTAATCGATGGCATACAAGTTGCTTAATATAATTGTATAGTAAGGTTTTATCTGATTCCCAATACTGTATCGGTAAAACCGTACGTCAACTGAACTGACTTATGGTGAGGAATCAAAATAATGCAGATGCGACATGTCATTATCATAATCGGGATTAGTTTCCTTACGCTGACGGGGTGCAGAAATACGCCCCCTCTCATACCGGTGCCCAAAACTGTGGTGGCTCCGTTAAAAACGGAGGTGGGAGAAATCACTAAAAAAACTGCGAAGGAGTATTCAGCCTGCGTCTGGTCGAATGCCGAAAGGATGAGAGCGGGTTCGTCAGATTCTCGCCTTGTTGTGGATACTGCAGCGAATTCATGCAAAATGGGTGTTCAGCGTTTACAATTAGCATTAGTTGTTGATAAAACAGACCCTGTTTTTGCAAGGTCATATGTGGACACAATAGTGGAAAACGCAAAAACTGAAGCGATGGTGCTTGTTCTTAAAGGTAATGCGAAAGATGCAAAAGCCAGGGACGCAAAGCAGCAATAGGCTGACTCATGTCTTAAAAATCTTGCAGCGCGACGGATAATTATTTCTCGTTTGTATCAGGAGATTTGAGAAGGTTTGACGGTAAGGACCGGACACGAAGCATGTCTGACAACGTATTCCGCGATGCTTCCCAAGGTCAAATGATTCCATCCGGTATAGCCATGAGTGCCGAGAATGAGCAAATCGGCATTGTGTTCCGCAGCAATTTTCACAATTACTTTACCGGTGCGGCCTTCGGCAAAGACGGTCTCGACTTGTATCTCCAGGGATGCAGCTAGTTCATCCAGGGATTCTTTTCCTTTCTGCCGGGTCTTTTCGAGACTGGCATCCACCCACTGCTCGAATCCCGGCGTGTAATAGTAGGGCGAGGGGACCATCCATCCGCTCGGTTCAAACACATGCAGGAGTTTGAGTTCCGCTTTGAGCGATTGAGCCATCCATACGGCATAACGGACGGCGTCTTGAGAAGCTTCTGAAAAATCGATAGCCAGAATGATCTTTCGAATGAGCGGATCCATGCGTGCACTCCTTATTCAACAAAATTCATGATAACCGCGTACACAGTACGGTGCTCCTACGGAAAATTGTACAGGGCATGATTTATCGGTCCGGAACAAATTTCAGCACGTTGCCATTGATGCAATAGCGCTTGAAGCTGGGAGCTGGACCGTCATTGAACACGTGCCCGAGGTGAATGCCGGAGCTTGCGCTGCGTACTTCGACCCGTCCCATTCCATGCGATTTATCTTCATGCAAGGTAACCGCCCCTTCCAGGGGACTGAAAAAGCTGGGCCAGCCCGTTCCACTCTCGAATTTGGTATGGCTAAGAAAGAGTGTTGCGCCCGTGATAGGGTCAACAAATCTTCCGGAGCGTTTTTCATCCAGATTGGAGGCTGTGAAGGGAGGCTCGGTGCCTTGCTTGAAAGCAATTTTCTGTTGTTCGGGCGACAGCAGCTGGAAGCCCAGCCATTTCCAGAAATTGGACTTTTCGCCGTTATATCCTGTGTACCGGGTGATCTCCTTGCCATCTTTGAACAGCACAATGGTGGGCGTCGCGAATAAGGGCTTCTCTAATTCCCAGCCGTCGGGCGGCTTGGTGCCCTTTGTCGCAGCGACAGGAACCTCGGCTTGCCAATGGCTCAGTATGTCTTTTTCGAAGCGCTCGCAAAATTCGCAATTCTCAGCCT
>JALYOY010000058.1 GCA_030856655.1 Pseudomonadota bacterium
GGACGGAAAGCTGCACATGGGTTTCCGGGCATGACACTACGCGAGCAGGCTCTGTCGGGCTTTCGCTGGCATGCGAGCGCGAAACTGGCGAGCCAGGTGGTCACGTGGGCGATTACGCTCGTCGTGATTCGGCTTTTGACGCCGGAGGACTATGGACTGCTTGCGATGTCCACGGTCTTTGTTCTATTTCTTGGGACGTTCTCCGAGTTCGGACTTAGCGCCGCGGTTATTCAGAAAGCCGATGTCGATGAGCCACTTCTTCGAAAAGTTTTTGGCGCGACGCTTGTCATTCACTTTTTGTTGGCCGCCCTCCTGATGCTTGCAGCGCCGCTCATTGCCAGCTTTTACGCTGAACCTCGGGTGGTCCTGGTCATCCGCGTGCTTTCCTTGCAAATCATTCTGGCGGCGTTCGAAGTCATTCCCAATGCCCAATTGCAGAGACGGATGGAATTCCGCAATCGGTCGCTGCTGGACTTGTCAGGCGCGATCATCGGCAGCGTCACTACGCTGACCATGGCTCTGGCCGGCCAGGGCGTCTGGGCACTCGTCGTCGGTGCGCTTGTCGGTCAGACCTGGAGAACTATTGGAATGAATTGGCTCGCGCCCTTCTTACACTGGCCGGAGTTTTCAGTGCGAGGAATGCGGTCGCTATTACGCTTCGGGGGGCAAGTCACCGCTTCGCAGGTGTTGTGGGTGTTTTTCACTCAGGTGGATATCGTCATTTGCGGCAAGTGGTTGGGCAAGGAGGCCCTTGGCTTCTATTCGGTCGCAATGCATCTCGCCTCGCTGCCGAACCAGCGTGTGCTGGGCATCATCAATCAGGTCGCGTTCCCGGCGTTTTCACGCATGCAGAACGATGTCCGCAAGGTAGGCGAAAACGTGTTGCTGGGTATCCGGATTTTGAGTTTTTTCGCCTTCCCCTTGATGTGGGGCATCTCCAGCATCGCGCACGAAATTGTCCAGGTAATCCTTGGCGCCAAATGGACACCGTCGGCCATCCCTCTGCAGGTGCTGGGACTGATAATGCCGCTGCGGATGATTACCAACTTTGTACCAGCCGCCATTCAGGGAATGGGTCGTTCCGATATTCTGCTGCGGAACGCCATCTGGGCATCGGTGATTTTACCCCTGGCATTTCTCATCGGCGTAAACTGGGGGCTGCTTGGCATAAGCTTGGCGTGGCTCGTCGCGTCGCCTCTCATGTTTCTACAAAGCATGTGGAGGGTTTTGCCGGCGCTCGGCCTGCGTATGAGTCAGCTCTTCAAGGCAATGATGCCTGCAGCGGGCGCCGGTTTCATCATGTATATCGCGGTTACCGCAATGCGCTACACTTTTATGGATGGGCAAGGAGGGGTGTTGCGTCTGTGTGTCATGGTTGCGGTAGGCGCCCTTGCTTACTGCGTTGTGTCGTTCGGGCTCAACCGCAAAGGAACGCACGAAGTGCTCGATATGCTGCGGAGCATTGCAATGCTCAAGCGAGCAAAATCGGCGGAGGGGTGAATGGGGCGACCTGCCAAAAGAATCCGCCAAACTGCATTCGCCAAGTTCGAGACCTATTTCCCTAATCATACTGGATTAATATTCCGATGAATCTATCATTTGTCCCGGTTCCTGCCTGGCCTCCGCTCGCTTGGCTGGCCCGGTGTGAACTCGGCACCAAAGCAGTCTTAGTGACTCACGGGCCGAACGTTGAAGTTGCGGATGACTGGTTTTGTGAAGCAGCATGGGACGGGGAATTCGATGATGGCGGGTTTGATCGTACTGATATCGTGGCCGGCAGCGGCGGACGGAAACGGGATGAAGAGATTGTTTTCGTTTCGGCGGGAAATACAGTCGACCGGTTGATCTCATTCAGACTACCGGGAACTGTACTCGTATCAAACTCTCTCGTCTGTCTAGCGGCCGTTGCCGACCTCGATTTCCGGCTTAGTCACGACTGGTACGCGGCTTTCCACAGTATAGTGAAGGGAACCGAACGATATCAGGCCGAGCTCCCGAGTTCACGCGGAAATATATTACTGACCTACTATCACAATCTTGTTTGGGATGGGCAGGATCTCAGGCGGGTCGAGAAACCAAAGATCCACCGTGATTTATCGAGTTTTGAACGCTACTATGACTTCCTCGTTGAAACGCTACATCGCGTTCACCTGAATGGTCGCGATAGTAAACGCCGGCACCCTTTCCACCTCTTGACGACGGTTTCGACGGGCTATGACTCACCGACGGTTACCGCGATAGCAAAGGCGGTCAATCCAAAGGTAGAGGGGTTTACGTTCGGCAATATGTCCGGACCATCAAATGATTCGGGTAGTGAAATCGCGCACCACTTGGGAGTCAACCTTGATATTGTTGATATTGACAGGTGGCGCAGCAGCGAGCATCCGGAGGTACCCCATATAGCCGCGGATTGCATGGGTGAGGAGGTCCAATACACTAGTGCCGACTCAATACTGAGTCAGCGAATTCTTCTGACCGGATTCCATGGTGACGTCGTGTGGGGTAAGGATATAGAGGGTGCATCGGAGGACCTTGTCCGCGGGGATCAAACCGGGCTTTCTCTTACTGAATACCGGCTCTGGGCAAATTTCCTCCACTGCCCGGTTCCGTTCTGGGGCGCCCGGCAATCGGCGGACATCATCCGGCTCTCGAATCTGCAAACCATGAACGAATGGGATGTCGGCGATGATTACAGCCGCCCGATCTGCCGACGGATCGTAGAGAGCGCCGGCGTACCACGAGAACTTTTCGGCAGGAAAAAGAAAGCGGCCTCGAGGTCCCTTTACGCCTGGGGCCAGTTTCTGACGCCGCAGGCCATGGAGAACTACCTCCAATGGCTACAACGCAATCGCTCACGCCTGATTCACGGCCCGTTCTCCGCGGTTCTAGCAGACCGAACTGTTGACCGCGTACTCTTCAGGATGTTTAAGTCCGCTCAGCGTACTGCCGGGAAACTGGGCGCCAGGGGCCACTCAGTTGCGGCGTTGAATCGACTGCGTAGACCTCTACATTGGATCGAGACTGTGGACTGGGCTAATAATCCTAAACCGCCGTGGGTGCTGCCACTTCGGCGTTTCAGCTTTCCATGGGCGGTTGACCTTGCCAAGCGCAGGTATTCCGCGGATAAATGAGGAATCCCCTTCTGTATGAGGGTTAAAAAGCCCGGCCATCATATGCTAATTGAATACCGCTGCGTTGCCCAGTGGGCGCCGCTTGCCTGGATTGCCCGCTGTCCTGCAAAAAGGGAAACAATCACCCTATGGCACGGCGGGCAGGTTGAGACCCGTGCCGAATGGTTTTGCGAAGCTACCTGGCCAGGCGCCTTTGATGAAGGGAATTTTGATCGGACCGACCTCGTGGCAGGAACAGGCGGCCGCTACCGCGATAACGTTATAACTTTTGTGGCGCCTGGCAATACGGTAGATCGTATCCTGTCGCTGCAGACCGCCAATGGGCTGTTGGTTTCAAATTCCCTGCCATGTCTGCTGGCCGTCTCCGGCGCAACGCTTGATCCCACCTACCCCCGCTACTACGAAGACTTTACCAGTGTTATTCACGGTCTGTCGGCATACAAGCGCACGCTGGCGACTTCGCTGGGTAACATTCATATTACGATGTTCGGATTCGTTACATGGGATGGCCGTGAAACCGTATTCGCATCCAGGGACGTAATGTGGAGGGATTTCAGTAGCTTCGCCCGGTACGGACAGTTTCTCCAGGAGAATCTCTCTGCAATGGCTCGAAATATTGCCGATCCCGGCAGAAAGCAGCGCTATCGATTGCTTGCCACTGCATCTTCCGGCTACGACTCACCCGCGATTGCCGCACTTGCTCGCGTGGCTGGATGCAAAGAAGCGTTATGCATTGACAAGGATCGGTTTGGGGAAGCGGAGAATGGCGAGCAAGTCGCTATCCACCTCGGGTTGCGTCCCATTCATGTTACACGTGAGGCCTGGCGCGAGCTCGAGGGGGCGGAAATTCCTTTTATTGCCGCTGACGGCACAGCTGAGGCAGTGCCTCTCTCAAGTGCCGGTGCAGACTTGACCGGTAGCGTATTGCTCACCGGTTATCATGGCGACAAAGTATGGGCAAAAGACACTAAGGACCTAAGCGAAAATATCGTGCGTGGCGACGCTTCCGGATTGTCGCTGTCCGAGTATCGTCTCTGGGCAGGATTCATTCACTGCCCGATTACTTTTTGGGGGGTGCAACAGATCCGGGATATTAACCGCGTGAGCAACTCGGAGGAGATGCGCCTTTGGGATATACCGGGGGAGTATAGCCGCCCCATTCCCCGCCGTATCGCGGAGTCAGCCGGTGTGCCGCGTGACGCTTTTGGCATTGTGAAAAGGGCCAGTGCTGTGGCATTTACCGAATTTCTGAGCCCTGCTTCGCTGAAGTTGTATCGCGATTGGCTTAGGAAGCATCGCATCGAATGGTTGAAGCACGGGCGGCTGCCGCCGCCGCTCAGCGAAGATTATGAGCGCCTCGCCAGCAGAACATTCGACACCGTAGAGGCTGCGCTGCACAAGACACCTTTACTGTGGCGGCTGGCGCCTGAAAATTCCCTTGCTCGCCCGAGCCGGTTGCGCCGGCATGCCTTTGCGTGGGCGGTGAGCGAAGTGAGCACGCGTTATCGTCGCTACTTCGACGACGGTCCAGTCTGATTTCAGCCGTTAGATATCGCTTTCTCATTCATCGTTGGCCAGCAACCCTGCTTACCACATAGCGGAATTTTCCAGATTTTTCCGGGGGGATTTCCGCCACCTCCTCAACCGCTATCTTCACCCCTTGCCCGAGTCGGGCCTTGAACCCCGATTCGATTTTCTCGACAAGTTGCGGATTGAGCCCATTCTCGGAAACCACGCACACGCGGGTGAAATCCAGGCTTTCCTGGATAATTTTGAAGGCCAGTATCCGCGGCAGATCGCGCAGCACATAAATAAGCGCCAGACCGTGCATGACTGTACCATTCTGAGCAATCAGAAAATCAGTGCTACGTCCCTGTATTTCCTTGAGTAGAGGAAGTCCCCGCCCGCAGACGCAGGGTTTACTGTCCAACACACCGATGTCCCCGGTGCGATAGCGGATGAAGGGGAAGTCCCGCGTGGCGAGATGCGTTACCACAATCTCTCCGGCTTTACCGGCGAGCAGAGGCACGCCTTGCGTATCGACGATCTCGACGATGATGTCTTCGGCAGTGATGTGCATGCCGCCGTGAGGACACTCGTGGGCGATGAAGCCGGCATCACGGCCGCCATAGCCATTAGCCACGGGACAGCCGAAGACTTTGCTGATTTGCTGGCGCTGCTCGTCGTAGAGCCGTTCCGAAGTAACGAACGCGACCCGGACACCGAGATCATCCATATGCAAGTTTCTTGCTTCGGCGTGGCGGGCAATATGGGATAGCGCGGAGGGGTAGCCGAAAAGCATCTTTGGCCGCGTGATGCGAATCTCGTCAAGAAACAAGTCGAGTTTCTGCTCCGACATTTCAAAGGCGGGCAGCAACTTGGTCCTAAGCAGGCGGTCGCGTAAGCCGCGTACGCGATCCTGCGCCCCGAGTTCAATGGGAGAACCCCAGACGACAATTTCAGGGTCGCCGATATCCACGTTCCACCACCGTGTGGCGCGCCATTTCGCAGCGACATCGTGGCTAACACGCTCCTTGCCGATATAAAAGATCAATGGATCGCCGCCGGAACCGCCCGTGTTAAAGCGGGCGAGCTGCTGGGCGTTTTTGGATTTCAGCGCCTCGATATTGGAACGGATATTGGATTTATCGAGAAAGGGCAAGCGTGCAAGGTCGGCAAGCGACCGGAAATCTTCTATCTTGAAGCCAATCTCTGCGAATAGCTCTCTATAATAGGGCACGTGCGTCTGGCTATGCGCAAGCAACTGGCGGAGCCTTGCAAGCTGGAATTCCTTGAGCCGCTTCTCATCCCACCATTGAGAGAGCTCCAACTCCTTGCGCACCGCCACGCTATCGTGCTTCTTTAAGCGCTCGTGGAGAGGGAAAAACAGACCAGAGATAAATGACGTGTATAAATCCGTTTTGGCCGTCAAGTTAGCCTTCATTTGATATCAATTACGGATGTGCGTGTTCTTGTAAGTACCTGATCGTAAACCTGCAGCAAACGGCCCCGCACTCTTGGCCACGTATACTGCTGCACGGACTCTTTGCCCGCTTCACTGATTTGCCTGGCCCTGGCGGGCTCATTGAGTAGCACAAGAACGGCATCGGCCATCGCTGCCGGGTCTTGTGCGGGCACCAGCAAAGCGGTTTTACCGTGCTCGACCAGATAGGGTACGCCACCCACGTCCGTGCTCACTACCGGGACACCGCACGCTAATGCTTCCAATACCGAGATGGGCATATTGTCGGCCAAACTGGGATTAACCATCACATCGGCGCTACGATAAAGAACGGCCATGCCTTCGTTGTCCACTCGGCCGGTAAAAGTAACCGCACCCGTCATATCGAGCCCGGCTGCAAGTTTCTCCAAAATCTGACGTTCCGGTCCGGAGCCAGCCAGGGTAAGTTTCGCTTTTGGAAATGTGCGCCTGATAATACCGAAAGCGCGCAAGACGGTGGTATTGTCATAAATCGGCTCCAAGTTGCGAGTAACAATTATGTGCGGATTCGTTTTCAATGAGTTTCCCGCAACGGTTTCAGCCGAAAAGCGGCTGAGGTCGATGATGTTGGGCACGATGCTGGTCGAAAAACCACGCTTTCTGAATACAGCTTCGAGAAAGCCCGAAGGGACAATGATCGCATCTGCCCGGCGCAGGCTAGGTTTGATCCAGGAGAAGGCTTTATCAAAAAAAACATCCGCCTCTCCCCCCCGGTAATTGATAATAACCGGTATCCCTCTGATCCTGGCTATCCAGATTGCGGGGGCTGCGAAGAGATGCCACGACCAGCCGGAATTCGCCATCACATGAAATAGCCGCACGTTAGCTGAGGATTGCCATAGGTGAGCCAGATAGGGTAGAAGCCGGAACGCCGCCCTTATTCCCCTGAGCCTACCAATCCAGCGTGGGCGGTAGGGACGGTTGACCTGAATCAACTCTACCGCCACGCCCTCTTCACGCAGCAATTTTGCCAGTTGCAACGTTTGATTCGCCATCCCGCCGGAAGGCGGGGGCAACGGTCCCACCAGTCCGATACGCATATCCAATTTGTTCACTCCCGCAAGTCCTTACGGGCAAGCAGACGGTAGACATTTTTATAACGGGCCACGCTACCCAACCAATTGCGTTGTGTCTCCACAAAGTTCCGGGCTTGGGCCCGAAGACCGGGCCATAGGTCCGGCCTGGAGAGAAGGTCCAATACCTTGGCTGCCAAGGCATCCGGCATACCTGCCTTAAAGAGAATACCAGTTTGGCCATCCTGGATTAGCTCCAGATGGCCCCCGACATCGGACGCCACAACAAGCCTGCCTTGCGCCATGGCTTCGAGCGGCTTGAGTGGCGTTACAAGATCGGTGAGCCGCATTTGCAGTCGCGGGTAAACCAGCACATTGATTACATTGTAATAGCGATGCACTTGATCATGAGGGACGCGGCCGACAAAGACCACCTTGTCTTTTAGGCCCAGTTGAATTGCAAGCGCCTTTAATTCCTGTTCCTGCGGACCGCCGCCCACCAACAGGATGCGAATATCGGGATTGCTGGAAAGCATCTCTGGAAGCGCCCGCAGCAGGACGTTCAAGCCTTCGTAAGCGTAGAAAGAACCGATGAACCCGAGCAGCACCTTACCGTCAAGGCCAAGGTCTTTGGCAAGCTGCAAATCGGGAGACTCGTTCATGCTGAAATTTTCAATATTGACAGCATTGGGTATGACGGTAACCTTTTCCGGTGCAATGCCGCGCCCAAGTATGTCTTTCCGCAGTCCTTCACAAATGGTGGTGATCGCATCAACATGCCTTAAGGCATAACTCTCCAACCCCCGAGTGAGGCGATATCGAATGCCCCATTCGCGGCTGGTACCATGGTCCACCGCAGCGTCTTCCCAGAATGCCCTGATTTCATAGACGACGGGAATACCCATACGCCGACCCACCCGCATAGCAGGTAAAGCATTCAGCACAGGGGAGTGGGCATGCAAAATATCCGGTTTGACGATCTTAGCGACCTCATTCAACCGGTGGGTCAAGCGATTGATGACGGCGACCTGATTCAAAACGGGTAGCCTGGACGTCAGGCCGCTTGCGGCTGGGGTACGATAAAAATGCCACCCATCGACTTCCTCCTCAAGCACTCTGCAATTTTCCTGCTTCGGCCCCGTCAGGTGGGAGGTTTCCCAACCCAGAGCACGCTGTTCCTTAAGAATGGACAACGTGCGAAAAGTATAGCCGCTATGCAGTGGAATGGAATGATCGAGTATATGAAGAATTCGCATTAATATTCTTACGGGGAAACGTTTTGTTTTTTTTCAGACTCAATAAAAACGCCGCCACAACTGTCACTGTTACCTATAGTCCCAACCAGCGCGCAATAATGTTGCGTTGCATTTCGGAGGTGCCGGAATAAATGGTACTGCCGATCGCATCACGTAGCGCACGCTCGACTTCGTACTCAACCATGAAGCCATTGCCACCATGGATTTGAACGGTGTCCAACGCCGCCTTGACCAGAGATTCGCTCACGAATAACTTGGTCATCGCGGCATCCAGCGATGCATTTTTTACATGATCAAGACGCCACCCCGCACGGTACGTCAGCAGCCGTGCCGCCTCAAGTTGCACTTTCATATCCGCAATCTTGTGCGCAACCGCTTGGAATTTTCCGATTGCTTGGCCAAATTGCGTGCGTTTGCGCGCATAGGCAATCGAGGTTTCAAGTAGACGCTCCATCGCGCCCACGTGACTTGCTACCAGCAAGATGCGCTCCCAATCCATGGCGGTCGCAAACACACTTGCACTTGCACCGACAGTGCCCAGCACCGCGTTTTGTGGAACATAAACGTTCTCCAGCGTCAGCCCGCTTACCTGTGCGGTACGCAAACCCAGCTTCTCGAACTTTTTGCCGGATGAGAAACCGGGCGTATCTTTCTCGACGATGAAGGCGGTAGTGCCTCCGTGAAAACCTTTTTGTGGATCGGTTACCGCAAATACGATCGCCACATCCCCAACGGGTCCATTTGAAACAAAAGCCTTGGCCCCGCTGATACGCCAGCCCTCGCCGTCCCGCTCCGCGCGCGTACGCATCGCAAACGGATCTGAGCCGGCGTCGGGCTCGCTAATGGCGTGCATACCGATCAGGCTGCCATTGCACAGTCCGGGAAGATAGCGCCTCTTCTGCTCGTCGGTACCATGCCTCGACAGCGGCACAACGCAGGCCAGGACGTGGGCACAAATAGAAAATACCAGGCCGCCATCATGACAACCGTAACCCAATGCTTCCAATCCAATCGCGCACGATAATGCATCGGCATTGCTCCCCCCATACACCTCATCAGCAGGCAAACCCTGAATACCAATCTCCGCGCATTTGCGCCAAAGACCGCGTGAAAATGCCTGGTCGTTATCGCGCGCAATCACGCCCTCGTTCAACTCTTGCTGCGCGAACTTGACAATCTTGTCACGCAAACTTTTTTGTTCTTCGGTAATGGAGAAATCCATTAATGCATCTCCTTCAGACGTTGATAGTCAATCTTGTCCGTGGATGTTTTGGGAAGTATTTCACACCAGACGAACTCATCCGGAATCATGTAGAGTGGCAGGTTTTCGGAACAGAAACGCTTTAATTCAATAACTGACGGCCGCTTTGTCAGCTTTGTCTCGAGAAAACTCAAAAAAGCTTTGATCCTGATCCCCGCCTCTTCGTCGCTAGTTGCGACCACAGCCGCCTCTTTAATTAAAGGGTGACGATACAGTCCAGCCTCAATTTCGCCAAGCTCGACACGATAACCACGACGCTTGACCATACGATCGCGCCTCCCCTGATATGTATAGTTCCCGTCACCAGCCTCAACGACGATATCGCCGGTCCGGTACCAGCGGTCTGAACCATCGGGCAGGAAAGCACAGGCGGTTTGTTCGTCTAGCGCCCAATAGCCTTTCATGACACCACTGCCTCGGATGCAAAGCTCTCCTCCCTCACCGGCCGGAAGCTCGCGCCCACTCTCATCAACGACTTTTCCGGCCAAGTGGGCGCAAACCTTGCCAATGGGGAAAGGAACAGTGCGTGCTTCCGGAATGGGTAACGATAGCTCATAAAAGGTACAGACGTTGGTTTCGGTCGGGCCATACAAGTTGAAATACCTGGGTTTGGGCAGCAGTGTCGTCAACGCTCGCAAATGCCTGACAGGAAAAACCTCCCCTGCAAACAAGACGAGGCGAAGTGCCGAGTAATCATGATGCGCGAGATTTCCATGTTGCGCCAGCAAACCAAGGATAGATGGCGCGGAATACCAGCACGTAATCCTTTGCTCCGCAATGAGCGGCGCTAAGCGGACAGGATCTTTGCCGATTTCTTCCGCCACCAATACCAGTGCGGCGCCATGTTTCAATGGCAGATAGATGTCGAGGATGGAAAGATCAAAATGGAAAGGCGCATGAGAAGAAAAGCGATCCGTTTCCACCGGTTCAAGCACATCCGAGCACCAATTGACAAAACTCACCGCATTCTCGTGAGTCAGGGTGACGCCCTTGGGGTTGCCTGTCGAGCCGGAGGTATAGAGAATATATGCCAGGTCACCCGGTTCGGAAGCCACCGTATCCACCGCCACCGGCTGCGAGCATCCGCCGTGTTCCAATGCCTGATCCAGATCCTTTCCACCGCCGGTACGCTCAATAGCGAAAAACTCGGGTACGGAACCCAATTGCTGCAGTTCGTCCCTCAAACACGTTTCAAAGCGATGCTCCGTAAAAATAAGCTTTACCGCGCAGTTATGCATGATAAAAGCATTACGCGCCGGTGGCGCACCAGGATCTACCGGAACGTATACCCCTCCGGCCTTCAGGATCCCATAAATAATTGCGATCGTGTCAATCGACTTGCGCATGTATATACCGACACGGTCTCCTTTTCGCAAGCCGGGCACGTCGGGCAAATCATTATGGCAGACGCGATCTCTAACACGGTCGGATAATGCGGCCAGTTCGCCATAGGTAATGCTTCCCGCCCCGGGCTCTATCACCGCGGTGCGCTCGGGATAGCGCTGAGCAGCTTGTATGAAGAATTGATGCAAAGCGCAATATGACATCAATGCGCTCTTAAGATTGCTTCGAGCGGATAAGCTGTGTAATCGAAGCAATGGTGTCCAGATATTCCGGATCGGTTTCGTGCGCCTCTACCTTTACGCCAAATCGCTCTTCTATGAACAGCACCAGCTTGATTGTCGCGATGGAATCTAGTATGCCCCCAGTAATAAGAGGGGTGCTATCCGTCAGTTCGTCCGGATCTTCACCGGGAAGAAATTCCCGGAGAATGAACTCCTTTACGGCGGGTTTTATTTCCTGCGTCATTTCGTACCTCCAATCGAACGGCGATTAAAAATTTGAGATGAAATCCACACAAGCGTCAGTGTGTTGACGCGTGCCTAGAGCTATTGAAGATTGTGTCACGGTTCTTGCGCAATTCGTTGTATAGCCGCGATGCAATTAATGTATGACCCCGCACATTAGGATGGTCATCCCACTCGGCGAGGCGGATGGTAGCAATGTCCTGATCACGGTACACGTCGGCCAGATTGATGATGATGAAACCGGCGTCTTCCGCCATGCGTAGCGTCTCAGGCGTTTCCTCCTGCCATGTTCCTTCCCTGACCTGGGGCAGGAACACGAATACCGGCAGGGCATTTTTCTCACGCGAGCGCTCGGCAATGCGACGATACGTCCAGGAAAGAATTTCATTGCTGAAAGGGTTGATTCGTTTCAGTGCGGCCGTTTCGTCCATATCACTTGTCAGCCCGGCTCTGGCGATAATGTCACGCAAGTGTTCAAAAGGAATATCGACATTCTTTTGCACCGCCTCAACAAGATACCTTGTCGCCCGCGAAATTTCCCGTCCTGTTGCCACATAAAAAATGGCGTCCGGTTCGAATTCGAGCGCCTTCTCGAGCGAAACAAGCTGCTGCAGCGGCTGATAGCCCTGCACCCCAAAATTGAGAATCTCATAACTGGCATTAAGATTATCCTCACGGTTCAGGCGGTCCTCCACCAACGCTTCGAATGTCTGCCCATCTCCCACTCCCCAACCCATAACTGAGGATGCTCCCAACATCGCAATACGATAAGTATTTGGTGGAGGTTTGCGCTCATAATCCTGATCACGCATTCCCCAGCGGTTGATACTGATCGTCCCGTAATTCGTATCCAGGACGACAGATGGAACCATTTCAGACTGGGCAAAATCCCTGGTGAAGCGCTTTAGCCCGGCGTTGCCATCGAGCCAGTTTGCAGGTTTATTTGTATAGACTTCCCATAGCTGCGAATTGAAGCGATCGACGGAGAGTAAGTTTTCGTAATAACCCCGCTCCAGGTTAGCAGTATCCAGACGGCTAAGCCGGGAGGATCGCAATGAATGGACCATAGTTGCCACTTCAGTGCCAAGCCGCGTGTGAACAGCTTCTATGCTCACACCCACCAGGATAAACATTGCCGCCACCATAGCGGATCTCGCGCGAATCCACTCCCCATTCCCTCCCGCCGAAGAGCGCGTATTGCGAACTGTGCTGCCTTCAATATTGCCGAGAAAAATAACTATTAACACAACCCCCGGAAAAATCAACGCTTCAGCGGTCATGTTGCCTTCCAGTGCAGACCATAACGAAAACCAGTCAGACAGCGACTCCGCCGTCCAGAAAGACCAGAGTACACAAATAAACCAAAATGTGGCAAAAGACTTGAGAGTTAGCAACCCGAGGCTGCGCCATGTCTGCTTAGACTTGCCGAGGCTGCGGTTGCGGCCGTACTTGAGTTCGTAAAGTGCGTTGAGCACAACCAGCACGCCAAGAATTGCCCAGAATAGGACGTCCTGCAAAACCAGCAGCATTGTCCCACGCAACCAGAACCATTGATACGCATGCAGAAACCACGTCAGCATGAATACATAGAGTGTCGCTACCACCATTGCCTTGGTTGTGCCCAGCGCACGCAGCCTGAATACCGCTGGATAGTAAAATACCTTCTGCATGAAATCTTTCCAATAAATGTTTATCCGCCGCCAGAAATCGGTAAAGCTGGAGGCCAATAAATATCGATTGTGCGTTTCCGGAAGACGAAAACCAAACAGATATAGCATGCCTATGATTAAATGGAAGAGGCCGGATACCCTTAGATACAAAAGGAAATTTGCCACCAGATATTGGATCAGCTGCGGAGGGCCAGTCACTTCCGACGGTGCCAGCGTAAGGTGATAATAGACAAAACGGTACAGAATCAGGTGAATGACGCCGCGTACTATCCAATCAATGCCAGTTTGATAAATACGATAGGCATCGTCATCGTAATAATTTCGGCGAAAGGTTTTGTAATCAATGACGGGGAAAAGTGGAAAACATACGTTCGGTAACATGAAGAAGTAGGACAGCGTTTGCACGGGCGATGCCGGAGTCTTATCGTGACGCAATTCATAGATATAGATGATCAACCGAAACATGAACATTGAACCGAGTATCGGCCATACCGCATCGGACACGGGACCATCGATCCACTTGGCGCGCCACGCCACCAGAAGAGCCACCAAGGCAAGAATCAGAATCCCGCGTAACCTGAATGAGACCGGCAAATGACAAATGCCGATCAGTAACAGCCCGATCGCGATAAGCGATATGCCATTCGCCATCCCCAGCGTGGCAGCAATTCCAACAAAGGAAAGTAGCAGGAAGAACGATAAGCGATGACGCAATGGAAGCAGTGCATGTATCGCAAAACCGCCGAATGCCAGTAACGCAAGTCGAAGAAACGCCGCGCTTTCAATCTGGAACTGTCGCAGCAAGAGGAGAACGACGCCTAGTTGAAAAAGAATAAGAAAATATTCCTTAATACTTATGCGCCCTACGGAAACTGCCACGCCAGTTAGCTGAGACCCTACCTTATCTACGATTGAATTCATCCTGCATCTTGTCCGGAACAGCAACCAACTGATCGATACTCAACAGCGCGTTTTTGCAAATCTGAAGCGGTGACGATATCAAGCCGCCGCCTCGGGATTTCGCGCCACTGGATGATTGCTTCGTATCGGAAAGGATGCATTTAGTGCGATGGATGTCGCGGCTGACATTGAGGCTTGCGATAGGCGTTCTCAATTTTTGTACACACATCAGTGCATGGAAATATATCCAGAATATAAGCTTCGGCGGCAGGTGATCGCGACGTTCTGATCCCGCCGAAGTAATGTCACTTACAACTCGTCAATGTAATGGAAGAGGTTACAGTAACAGCGGCGACGATGTCGGCGGGACACCGGGGATATTTACAAAAGCCTTGCGAGTACTCCATCCGATAAGCCCAAGCCCCGCAAGCAGCAATGCGTATGTGTGTGGTTCGGGGATCACCGCAGCAGTTATGGGCTTGTATAACCATACACCGGCATCCCACGCGCCCCCACCCTGATTGGAAATCTCGTCCAGGGCGATAAAAGCACCGAGTGCCTCGTCATAATGCCACTTGCCAAGAACGCCGGTGGCGAAATTTCCGTTAGGATGGCTCTCGGTTGCGCTTGGGATTTCCGAAACAGTCCAAGTCGTGTTGGAACCGATATTGCCGTTTGCGTCAGTCATAACGGTGGCTGACCAGACTGTGCCGCCATCGTTCTTGCCATCCCAGAGCACGATAGCGTTACTGGCCGTATCGTAATCAAGGCCATACCTACCAGACATAATAAAATCGCTACCGTCCTCCTTAACCAGGTTAATTCCGATATCGCGATTGCTGTTAGGGCTGGCCGCATTGGAATTATCCAGATCCCATATCGCGAGATCTGACGTATAAGACCCCGCAACAGTGGCCGTCCTAATGTAAAGATTGTGGTTTTTATCAATCGTTCCAGCGCCTTGATACCCGACTGTGTTAGTCGTAATACCAATTTTTTCCAATGTATCCTCTTCTGCGTTTCTTACATCTCCAAAAGTGTAGCGGTAAAGGAAGGGAAATCCTGAAGAGTTCCGGTCCGCTGTAAGGTAAACCACATCCTGTCCATTCTCGGTGCGGTAAGCGGCGGTACCGTTAATATGTCCTGCCGGTTCAGAACCGGTGAAATGCCCGTACCGGTCAATCCACATATTTCCGCCTTCGGCCACAACGGTAGTGTTCCAGCCCGAGCCGGTCGTACCGCCCACTTTATTTGGGTCCGCTTTGAGCGGATCCCACAAATAGGGTCCGGCACGGCTCACGTTTACGCCATCCGTTGTTTGGAAATAGCTGCCCGTTTTAATCGCTGCTCCACCAAAAGTCAGGAACATGTCATTGACCGGGAGATAGAGATTGTTATCATAAGTATGTGCAGATTGTGGTGCAACGCCACCGATGACAAAACCGTTAGCATCTATCTTGCTGGGCAGGGAGCCGCGTTCCCAGTTGCCTGTTGCCCCGTCCCAAACATACATTTCATTACCCGCGTAATTCGCGTGCCCGCCACCCCAGAGCATCAGGTTTCCGCCAGCCGAATCCCAGGCGAAAGAGCTCCAGGCTGTCACGATGGCCCCTGGAAATTGCACACTATTCAGTTGTACCGCATCGGCACCTCTCGGCCACGCATCGGAATAAAAGTTGGTGCTTGCCTTGACCCAGCCGCCTTGCGGCGTCGCCTCCAGCAACGAGGATAATCGCTCGAAAGAAGTTACAGCGTGCGCTTGCGCAATGAATCCGGGGAATGAGTTCGCGATTATGAGAGAAGCAAGCGCAAGATACGATGCATGAAGCTTGCCTTTATAGAAAGAGGACGCCGGATTTCCATATTTGTTCCGTACACTCAATTTGTGCATGTCCTGATCCCCTATAAAAGAAAACACGAATTGCCCTTAATTTAAATGCGTAATTCGCCCGTCCTCAAATTCCGCAACCTTGCAGCGCTTGGAGATAACGTAGCCTCACGT
This sequence comes from Pseudomonadota bacterium, assembly GCA_030856655.1. Lineage (GTDB taxonomy): Bacteria > Pseudomonadota > Gammaproteobacteria > Burkholderiales > Nitrosomonadaceae > Nitrosospira. The sequence continues at coordinate 16,043 of JALYOY010000058.1, forward strand.
CCAACTCCTCCAGCTTTTCAGCTGGCTCTGAGGTAAGCCCTTCGAGAGGCTAGCCCCTGGCGACGACCATAGGTGAAGGGTACAGGGAAACGTGCTGAGAAGTAAAGATAACTTTGCATTTTTACTTAATGCTTTTATAGGATTATAGTACTATGAACGCCTTTTGAGACCGCGCCCTAAAGCGAAGCATGGCAAAGTGTAATTTCCAGGAGAGAATTAGGGAAGCGTACTTCTGAATATAATACCGTTATTGTTCCTCATAACTTGTTTGCCGCGATGGCGGAATTAACCAAAACAAGCGGGAAAATTCAAGTTCAAAATTCTCGCTCTATCTTCCCGTTCGGCCGGCAACCTTTGAGCAGCCGGACAATTCGGAATTCGGATAAACAAACCTCGGTGGCCGCCGTAACAATCGGAGGCTAATCTATGACGTTTAAGGGCGTAATGGTATCAATAACGAGACGAAAAAATGAGTTTTATGAGATGTTGCGGCAATGGGGCTGGTTCAATCTGAGCCTGTACATACTCAATAGATTTCTGGTCATGATTTCAAAAGGAAGCCTGAGATTAAACAGGTATTATCTGGTCGCCCAGCCAGTAGTGAAAACGTCCTTGCTTCCACCGGGGAGGGGCAAGAAAGTCGAAGTGCGGCTAATTCAAGAACAGAACGGAATTGCCCAGCAGTTTCCCAGACCAGCTGCCGTGATCCAGGCTAGGTTCGAGCAGGGAGCAAAATGCCTGGCCGCATTTAAAGAGGATCGGTTTATTGGTTTCCTGTGGCTATTGATAGGCGGCTATCAGGAAGATGAAGTAAGGGCGCGTTATATTCCTCTACCCGCTGGGCGCGCGGCTTGGGATTTCGATGTCTATGTTGCTCCTGACTTCCGTTTGGGCTTGACCTTTCCGCGGCTATGGGACGAGGCAAACTGCGTCCTGAACAAAAAAGGTGTTCGGTGGACATGTAGCCGCATTTCCGCATTTAATGTTGGCTCGCTGGAATCTCATGCGCGGCTCGGAACCGTACCCCTGGGTAGCGCCATTTTTTTTTGCGCCGGCCGGTGGCAAGTAACGGTCGCTTCCATATCTCCTTATCTTCACCTGTCCCCCCACTCCGGCTCATTTCCGGAGTTTCGCCTCAATACGCAGGGCCTCGGTCAAATCCCATCCGGCCCGCAAGTCAAATCAACTATGGAGTAATCATGCAGCACCTTGAAGAAGTGAAAAATATCCTATCCGATGCACTGGGTCTCCGTGAGCGAAAAGATTTTCTCAAAGAGGATTCAACTCTGCTCGGGAACATTCCTGAATTGGATTCCATGGCAGTGATTAACGTAATCACTGCTTTGGAGGAACACTTTGGCATTACAGTGGACGATGACGAGATCAGCGCAAGGACCTTCGAAACCCTTGGCAGCCTAACCCGTTTTGTTGAACAGAAAATTGGCTGAATGAAGGTACTTCCTCGAGGTATTCCTGCCGAGCCTTTTTTCCTTAAGGCAGACTCCGGAATGCGTTTTTGTCTTTATCATCGTCCCCATCCTGGCAGGGAATGCCGCGGAGCATTTATCTACGTTCCTCCTTTCGCCGATGAGATGAATAAATCCAGGCGAATGGCTGCATTGCAAGCAAGGGCTTTTGCAGAGATGGGGTTTGCCGTTCTACAGATTGATCTCTTTGGCTGCGGGGACAGCAGCGGCGAATTCGGAGAGGCTCGTTGGAATATTTGGAAACATGACCTGGCCATTGCGAGAAATTGGCTGGAAAACAATGTGACTGTCCCTATTAGCCTTTGGGGCCTGCGTTTGGGTGCACTGCTGGCGTTGGACTTCGCCAGGAGTTCGGAAAACGAAGTTGACAAGATAATTCTGTGGCAGCCCGTCGTTAGCGGAGAATCGTTCCTGACTCAGTTTTTGCGCCTCCGGCTGGCTAACGAAATGCTCTCTGGTAGCGAGGGCGCCCAAAAAGCGTCTGGAACAAATATGATGCGCAGTTCCCTGGTAAACGGGGAAATACTTGAAGTGGCTGGTTATGAGCTTTCACCGGATCTGGCTGCCGCTATTGATAGCCTGAAAGCGGCTGAACTCGTCGTAATACAGTGTCCCGTTCACTGGGTTGAGATCGTGGCGGAGCCAGGACGCTCCTTGACGCCTGCTGCGGCCAGGGTGGCAAGCGCATGGAAGCAGAATAATGTTGATCTGCATTTGCACCCTGTACCGTGCGCCCCCTTTTGGGCGACCCAGGAAACGTCGGAATGCCCTGAAGTGATATCAGCAACAGCAAATATTGTTGCTGACGGGCCCCCATGAATTTTGAGGAACGTGCTCTCGCCTTTCCGTGCGATGATTCCTGGTTATACGGGATTTTGAGTTTACCTGAGCAAGCTGCGCACAGGGGCGTGTTAATTGTTGTCGGCGGTCCTCAATATAGGGTGGGAAGCCATCGCCAGTTCACATTGCTTGCTCGCCAGCTTGCTGCTCAGGGCGTGCCCGCGCTGCGTTTTGATTACAGGGGTATGGGCGACAGCGAAGGAGCGGCCAGAACGTTTGAAGATTTGGAAGATGATCTGCGCTGCGCGATCGACGGCTTTCTTGATGAGGTGCCTTGTCTCAACGAGATAGTGATTTGGGGATTATGTGATGCCGCGTCAGCCGCACTCTTCTATGCTTACCAGGATCAGCGCGTGACTGGGCTGGTATTGCTGAATCCGTGGGTAAGAACGGATGAAGGAGTTGCCAACGCCTACCTGAAGCATTATTACACCACCCGGTTATTTGAACCGCAATTATGGAGCAAGGTATGGCAGGGACATTTTGATTATTCGCAAGCGATTCGTTCATTCTCGAAAATAAT
>JALYOY010000059.1 GCA_030856655.1 Pseudomonadota bacterium
CCACCAGTACACGGTGCGACGGGCAACTTGCATATACTCAGTAACATGGGTGGCTTGGCCATCCTTCTCCACACTACTCTCAAAGCTGATCCGTGCGGCGAACAGGCGGCGCATTTGTTCTTCAAGCCGTATCCGGTCGCTGCGTGGTCCTTTACCGCGGTGGTCAAGCCCCAACCCCTCCATGAACTCTGACAACGTATCGCCCAGAACAAGGCGCGGCGTTTTTGTACGAATGGCTTCGGTGGTCATCCAATATGTCAGAAGCCGGGGGATAGTTCCATATGGAAAGCCGATCAGCGAGCCATTAGCTACCCCGGGCTGGATGCTCAACGTCAGGTTACCATTGCTGCGCGACCAAACTGGCACGTTACCGGGATCGGCGTGGGGCAAGGTAGTCTGAACCAATTGCCGCGCTAGAAAAGCCTTATCCTGATCGGTAGGTCGGTCGAGCGCAATGGTCGTCCCAGCGTCGATGATGTGCTTTTGTTGGCGAGTTAAGGTCATTTCCTATCCAAGCTAGCATGCTTACATGCTTCCATGTAAGCATGAAAACATGTAAGCATGAAATCGCTAATTGTTTGTTCGCGCTCCGCAGCGGCAATCTTAATAGCCCGCACCTCATCGCGCGGCAATCTGACTTGCAACGGCATTTGACTAGTCTTAGGCGCGCGTTCGGTCTTGGCGTGCGCCGGGTTCCCCCGCGGAAGTGTTGCGGCTTTGGGTGTGATCTGCGGCACAGCAAAAGTATCTGATGTTAATGGTTCGGCTTTAGGCATGGGTTCTTACCTGCTTGGTGGATAGCATGTTTGCATGCAAACATGCTTTAATGTTTTTCCAGAGGGAGGTGGTTTCGAGTCCCGCGGGACCATTTGGAGAGAGTTCACCGGCGGTACGTCCGTCCGTCATGGCGGCGGCGTAGGGTACCCGGTCGGCTATGAGCGTTTCGGCTACCGGGCCGTGATGGGAGAGGGCGGCGGCAGCTTGAGCGGTAATGCTAGCGTTGGCTTTCGCCTGGTTCAGTACGAATAAATATGGCACGGCAGCGTTTTTCAGTAAGGCAACAGTTGCCGCTGCAGCCCACAAGTCTGAAGGACTTGGACGGATCGGCACAAGCACCAAATCGGCAAGGCAAAATAGGGCGACGGTTTCGTCGGTACGGGTAGGCGCGGTGTCGATGAAGCAATAAGCGGCTCCACGCTGCCTCAATAACGTCAATCCCTCGGCTAAGCCCTGCAAGGATATCTCTACTCGGCGCGGTGCTTCAGCAACGCGACGCTCATGCCATTGACTCAAGGTGCCCTGCGGATCGGTGTCAATCAGATAAACCGGCCCATCTCCCGTGCGCTCAGCCTGCACTGATAAATGGGCGCAAAGAGCGGTTTTACCGCTACCGCCCTTCTGTGAATTGATCACAATTACTTGCATATTTTGCACACTCCTATGGTTTCATGCTACCACCTTTCCATGTTTGCATGCAAGCATGCTAAAACGCGGTATAGTTTCGCGTGTAAACCCTATGACGACGAGATGATCTAATCTTTACTAACGCGCAGAATGACGGTTGATTCTGATGCCACATGTATTGAAACGTCCAGAAGCCGAAAACGACCTTGGGGAAAAAGGGAAATTTATTGACCACAAATAAAATTCACCTTGATATCAAATTGTGTTATCGTTGAATTCATATTGATATCAAGGTGAACTTATGTTTGGAAAAATCGCTATTCGTAACATCCCACCCGCCGTATGGGAAGGGTTGGAATCCCTTGCCGGCCAGCATGACCGATCCACAGAGGCAGAAGCTCGCTATGCGTTACGGTCTTGGGTGGAACCCCTCTTGCAGCGCAACGAACGCAGCGCCCGTTGCGCTGAAGTGTCGGCACGGATGCGGGAGCTTCTGGATCAGGTCAACAGTGTGCCTCGTCGCGGTTGGTCACTCAAGCCATCGCATATCGCGCAAGCTATTGGGGAGGATCACGCTGAAGCTGTTGAAAATTGGTTCACAGGACAAGTTGAGCCATCTTTTAAGCAGCTTGACGCTGTTGCAGAATACTTGGGCGGTGCTAGTTCATGGTTGAAGCATAGTGATGGAAGTATGTTTCCTGTGCAATACGACGAACGCATCCCTGAAATTCCCGCCGAAGGTGTTTCTTGGTTATTGAAATCAAAACCAAATGAATGCCTGACTGGCTTGTTCTTTGTTCGTAAGGATGATGAAATTGGCTCGCTTGCCATTATAAAAAAATATGGCGATTCGCGGTGCATGACTTATTCGACTCCATACCATGTCAGCGAAGCAATCGGTGCCGGCGGTGAAGCATCGCTTGCCCATCTTTCAGTCATCTGGCGATTGCTCTACAAACATTACACCAAGCTCGGTACGCGCCTAATTATAAAAAGCTATCTGCTTTCAGAGCCAGGATTTCGCAGCCTACAGGAGGGAAAAATTCACCCGTTGACTATCCTTCGAGAATCCGGGCAAGACGTACCTTGGTGGGAAGATTTTTGGGACGTTTCGCAATATCCGCAGCACAATTATTGGCC
>JALYOY010000067.1 GCA_030856655.1 Pseudomonadota bacterium
GCCCTGACCAGTCCCATCGCGATCGACCGCAGTTCGGGAAAGGCGGCACTGAAACAGATCGTCGAGCAGGGAAAAGATCGGCTTAAGCAGGGGTTCTGGATAGTCATTTTTCCAGAGGGCACGCGCATTGCGCCCGGAGAAAAAGGCAAGTACCGCATTGGTGGCGCATGGCTTGCAACACATACGGCTGTACCGGTGATACCGGTGGCACACAATGCAGGAGAGTTCTGGGGCAAGAACGCCTTCATCAAGCTACCTGGCACGATTACGGTAAGCATTGGCACCGCGATAGATCCCATGGGAATGGAACCCGACGACCTCAATGCCAGAGTGGAGGCATGGATCGAGGCAGAAATGGCCCACATCGGAAATCGAAATCAGGGGAAATATGATGACAACAGAGAATTTTTTCCAATCTCTGAAAGGTAACCTGACAGCCCCCGCGGGAGAAAGTCGCCATATCAGCCTGAACGGAAAGGAAGTAGCTTACACTCTCAAGCGCTGCAGGCGGAAGACCATCGGCATGAAAATAGACAGCCGCGGCTTAACCGTCCGCGTTCCGTCGAAAGAATCGTTGCGCTGGGTGGAATCGGTGTTGCAAAACAAAGCAGATTGGGTGGTAAAAAAACTGGGCGAATGGGAAAACAGACAATCGAGCAGGCTGGTATGGGAGGAGGACACAATTTTCCCCCTGCTTGGGGAGCCTTGGAGGCTGGCAACAGCAGCTAATGGAATTATGCAAATGACCCGGGCGCTGGTAAATACTGGAGCTGAGGAGAGGCAGCTGAAATTGCCGCTGCCATCGGCATTGAGCGCCCAGAAAATTGAAAAAACTGTGATGGAATGGTATCGCAATCAGGCATTGGCCTGTTTCAGCGAACGCATCGAACTGTATGCGCATAAACTCGGCGTTACGCTGCCGCAGTTGCGACTATCGCGGGCCAAAACCCTATGGGGCAGTTGTAGCGTGCGCGGTATTGTCCACCTCAATTGGCGGTTGATCCAAATGCCGCTCAATCTGGTGGATTATGTGGTCGCCCACGAATTGTCGCACCTCATCGAAATGAATCACTCGCCGGCATTCTGGCAAACGGTGGGGCGTGTCTATCCGGGTTTTGTGGCGGCGAGGAAGGAATTGAAGAGACTTGGATGAGAGCGATGTTCTGATTCAGCGGACGGAATCCGCAGTATGCCGAGCATAGTTACCTCTTTTTCTGGATTTCTTTAGAAGCGCTCATGAATAGCTTAGCTGAAATGAAACGTCGAACAACTCAAACCGTGGCGCTTGTGAGCGCCTTGGCCTTGGCAGGCGTTGCGTAAGCTCAATGCGGAAACGACTCAAGAGGCAGTAGTTCCTCCAGTTCCATCGGCTCAACCAGTTCTGGGCAATCTTCCTCAAGACCAAAATCAAAGTCAAATGTGGCGGATAAAGGCGAGCAAAGGAAAAAGCTGGAAGGCTTCCGGTGTGTCCTACGCCTATTGAACCTGCCACCAGATGGGTCCGCCTCGAAAAAAACTGGACAACGGTACCAGCTGGCATTTCAACCGAAGTAAAGGATTCTCACACTTAATCGTCGCTTTGCGTACCGTTATATGTCATACCGCTTAACTGAATCATCAGATCAACCTCATTTTCCTCCTCACCCCCGCCCTCTCCGGATTCGTAGAACTCCATTAACGCGCGAAGCGCATCGGCATAATTTACGTCAGGGGTGTCAGCATCTGCGGTCGGCTGCAGGATAACTTCGACAGGATCGTGGCCTTTTTTTTTAACGCCCATAATTCAGAAGTCGGTTAACCAATATAGTCAGAGTGTGGGAATGTCCGGAAGAGCAAGAATCTATAAAGCAATAACTATTCCTAAAAATAAGATCCAACCAATCAAAGCGTAAGATAGCACTGCTTCCAAATTGTAAGAAGTGTCGACTACTATTCCTGGCTAACGGGTAGTTTGTCTGTGGCTTGTGGCCGAGGGGGACGACTGGACGGATAAAGAGGCGCTGGAGGGGCATGAACAAGCTGCGCGTTGAGTTAGAGCCAGGATGGAGCCGGTAGCGGGTCGCAGGCAAGCCCAGCGTATAAAATGACAGAAGGGTAACCCACAGCGGTACGAACTCTAGAGGAGGGGACTGGTGGTTCAAAGTCAACGACTTTTTAAGTGGGACCGATTGCTTGGTCAGAATTACATATGCGAAATTGGCAGAGGGGGTTAGACAAGCAATGAGTCAGAGAAAGATCTAAAAACGCATCGCGTTGAAACTAGCCACGTCCTTGCGCGAGTCGTCCGCGATATGTTAGCTGGCGTTAGCTGGCGAACCCGTGTTTGTTCATACGTTTATCCTGAATCCGGCAGTTGGCCGCTCATTTTTCAGCCCGACACTACGACCCGCAAAGGCTTTTGCGCCGGTTAATCCTTATCATTATGGTAAGTTCGCTACAACTGCCGGATTTAGGATTATGTTAATATTTCTAATTCAGTTTTCCGGAATCGTCTCATGCGTATCCTCTGCGCTGCTTCTCTGCTGATCTTGCTGCTTAGCGCCTGCGGCCTGAAGGGGCCTCTCTATCTTCCGCAAGAACAGGCTCCTCCACAATCGCCCCAATCGCAACCATCCCAGGGCGAAGAGAAAAAGAAGTGAGCGGTTTCCCATCGTTTAATTATCGCAATGCCAGCATGTATGGCGAATCTGTTCGCCTGGATCGCATTGCTCGCGAATTCGGCACACCTTGTTATGTTTATTCACGCACGGCGCTCGTTGCCGCGTACGGGGAATTCGACGCCGCTTTTGGCGGGCGTGACCACTTGGTGTGCTATGCAGTCAAAGCCAATTCCAACCTTGCCGTCCTTAATTTATTTGCCCGCCTCGGCAGTGGGTTCGATATTGTTTCCGGCGGTGAGCTGCATCGGGTAATAAAAGCCGGGGGCGATCCGCAAAAAGTCGTATTTTCCGGAGTAGGCAAGCGACCTGACGAAATGCAAGCAGCACTTGCCGCGGGAATACTCTGCTTCAACGTCGAATCGGAAGCGGAGTTGGTAATATTGGATCGGGTGGCGGGCGAGATGAAAAAAACCGCGCCGGTGAGCCTGCGGGTCAACCCGGATGTCGACGCAAAGACCCATCCCTATATTTCCACGGGCCTCAAGGAAAATAAATTTGGTATTCCATTCGACGAAGCGGAGAAGCTTTATGTCTCTTCTCGGAAGCTTGCCAACCTACGCGTTACCGGCCTGGATTGCCATATAGGCTCACAATTGACCGAACTCGATCCATTCGTCGAAGCTTGCGGGAAAATACTTGACCTGCTGGATCGCATCGAAACACAAGGGTTGCAAATCGATCATCTGGATTTGGGCGGCGGGCTGGGAATTCGTTATTCCGGAGAAAGTCCGCCACCGGCGCGAGATTATGTTGCGGCCTTGTGCACCGGAATCGGTCAGCGTAATCAGCGTGTGCTGATAGAACCCGGTCGCGCGCTGGTGGGGAATGCCGGCATATTGCTTACGCGTGTCGAATATCTCAAGCACACGCCCCATCGGGATTTTGCCATCGTGGACGCTGCCATGAATGACCTGATGCGCCCGGCACTGTATGATGCCTATCATGAAATCCTGCCGGTTATTGCAACCAGAGATCACACTAAAACTTATCAGGTTGTCGGTCCTGTTTGTGAAACAGGCGATTTTCTGGGCCACGACCGAAAGCTGGCGCTGTCTCAGGGGGATTTGCTCGCCATAATGT
>JALYOY010000076.1 GCA_030856655.1 Pseudomonadota bacterium
CAGGAGGCTGTTGCAAACGCAGGCGCAGTCCCTTATAAGCGGCATTGTTACACGCGATCCCGGACTAGTTAAAGTCTGTCGCAGCGTAGAGAAAGTCGCGCCATCGGACGCCACGGTAATGCTGCTGGGCGAGAGTGGCACGGGTAAGGAAATTCTGGCGAGAACTCTGCACCAATCGAGTGCCAGGCAAGGGAAACGCTTTATGGCAATCAATTGCGCAGCGATTCCCGAAGCGCTTTTAGAGAGCGAGTTATTTGGCTACGAGAAGGGAGCGTATACTGGAGCAGTCAAGCAAACTTTGGGTAAAATTGAACTCGCCGACGAGGGAACATTTTTTCTCGATGAGGTGGGTGACTTGCCCATGCCGCTGCAGGCAAAACTTCTTCGTTTTTTGCAGGAAAGGGTGATTGAGAGAATCGGAGGCCGCAAGGAGATCCCGGTTGACGTGCGGATTGTATGTGCAACGCACCAGAATTTGAAAAAACTGATCGAGGAAGGGCGTTTTCGTGAGGATCTTTATTATCGCGTGAGCGAAATCGTAATCGCGATCCCTCCCCTGCGAGAGCGGGCGGGCGACGCTGCATTGCTGGCGCATCACTTCAAGAATAAGTTTTCTGTCCAGGAAAGGCGCTCATCGCTGAACTTCAGCCAGGAGGCGCTTGCTGCGATTGAAAGTCATTTGTGGCCGGGCAATGTACGAGAAATGGAGAATTGTATCAAACGTGCCGTCATCATGGCTGATGGTCCCCTGATCAGCGCGGAAGACCTCGGACTACAGGCTTCAACCACTCCGGCAGAACCCATTAACCTTCGTCAGATACGGGACAAAGCGGAATGCGACGCCTTGATGAAAGCGCTGGCAAGAGTAGATGGCAATGTTGTCAAGGCAGCGGAATTGCTAGGCGTTAGTCGTCCTACGATTTATGATTTGATGAATCGTCACGGACTGAAATAAGCATTTTCAGGATTACCTCATCCTTTAACTATTTAATAAATAGGTTCATTTCGTGCCAGATCTTGTTCATAAGCTCATTTTTAAGTCTGCTGATCGTTTTTCAGACACGGAAGCTTTGGTGTACCAAGGAAATCGAATGAGCTATCCCGCCTTGGCCGAGGAGATCGAGTCAGTTGGGAGGGCCATGCGTGCTTTAGGGCTTGATCGAGGGGAGCGCGTTGCGGTTTATCTGGAGAAGCGGCCGGAAACGGTTACTGCCCTGTTTGGCGCCACAGCCTCAGGGGGAGTTTTCGTGCCTGTCAATCCTATTCTCAAGCCAGAACAAGTAGCCTATATTCTACGTGACTGCAACGTAAGGATCCTTGTGACTTCAGCCGACCGGTTGAAATTGCTTGTCACCGTTCTGCCGCAGTGCCATGACCTGCATACGGTGTTGGTAGTCAACTCGGCCGCAATTCCGCCAGTCCCGCCAGTCGTTGCCGGCGTGAATATCATAGCTTGGGGCGACGCTCTTCGTGCGAGCGAACACGTCAAGGCGCACCCCTGTATCGACAGCGACATGGCCGCGATACTTTACACTTCCGGGAGCACCGGCAAGCCAAAGGGCGTCGTCCTTTCCCATCGCAATCTGGTAGCGGGAGCGATGAGCGTTGCCCAGTACTTGAAAAATAGTCCAGATGACCGGATTCTGTCCGTGCTGCCGCTGAGTTTTGACTACGGGCTCAGTCAGCTTGCCACTGCTTTTCATGTCGGGGCTACGAGTGTCCTAATGAATTACTTGTTGCCGCGAGATATTATCGATACGGTTGAGAAGGAAAGCATCACCGGTCTTGCTGCGGTGCCCCCCTTATGGATTCAGTTGGCCCAGTTGAAATGGCCAAGGGATATTTCATTGCGTTATATTACGAATTCAGGCGGGGCAATGCCTCGAGCGACTCTCGATTTACTGCGCAGCACATTTTCCAATACCAAGGTATTTCTTATGTATGGCCTCACTGAGGCGTTTCGCTCGACCTTCCTGCCGCCGGAGCAAGTGGATAACCGCCCGGACTCTATAGGCAAGGCCATCCCAAATGCGGAAGTGCTCGTGCTGCGCGAAGATGGCTCACTCTGTGCGGCTGGAGAGCCGGGAGAGTTGGTGCATCGCGGGGCCCTGGTTTCGATGGGATACTGGAATGACCGTGAAAAAACCGCGGAGCGTTTTAAACCTTTCCCTTCCCGCCAATCGGGACTGACCATTCCGGAAATGGCGGTTTGGTCGGGAGATACAGTGCGCACGGATGAAGAAGGCTTCCTGTATTTTATCGGTCGCCGCGATGAAATGATCAAGACGTCAGGATATCGCGTCAG
>JALYOY010000077.1 GCA_030856655.1 Pseudomonadota bacterium
CCATTTGAATCCGCCAGTCCCGTCGCCAGCAAATCAGGGCCATCAATACCCGTTGCATTAGACCAGCGAGGCAAAGCCCCTGCACTCCATAAGTCATTGACATTAACTAATGCCGAAAAAGGCTGGCCAGAGACTACGGCTACGCTCGCACCGGTGCCACCGGTCGTAGAGTGTAGTTTCGCATCAACGGTAATCGCTGTAGCCATGGATTGCAATGGCATAGAGAGCGCGAATATTGCAACAAGTCCAACTAATTTTTTCACTATTATCTCCTCAATTATAAATACATTAACAACCAGGTATGCAAATCGGCTTTGCTTGAAAGTTTCATTTCTTAAGTGAAGCCTTGCGAGTTTCTCTCCATACTACTTTTGGCAGCGCGGGCACGGTGTTGAAGTAGTAGTTGTCTCACTTTCATATGCTTCGCGCCCTTGTTGCCGCAGTGAGAAGAATAAGCAAGATTCGTGCTCGCTTTCACAGAAGTCTTTATATCAGGTACTTACGTGTTTTTCTTTGGAAGCGAAGGCTGGAAATGTAAAGCGGATCGATAAATCATTATGATGCGGACAAGATCGGCATGCCCTTCCACAATTTAGTAGGCCCTTCTGCACCGACAGCTCGTGCAGTACCTTCCAAAATGCTTCTGGATCGCCCCCACATGTTGCTTTTCACGCCTTTTCGGTAATATCCTCTATGCGCCGAACTCTGATAATCTCTCGTGTAGTGGAGGCGGCTCGTGTCCGGGACAACAGCAACAAGAAATGATGAGCTTGAGTCGGCTGCCAGACGCAGGTTGCTACAGACACTCGCCGCCGGTACTGCGGCAATGGCAATGGGAGCACTAGGCCCAACTACATGGAACAGTAAGTTCACCATCCTCACGTTCGGGGATTCGATACTCGATTGCGCCCGCTACAACGAGTATGGCGTACATCCGGGGCAGCTGATCGTGCGCAATGACGATAGGCTGTTCCCTGACTTCAAAGGCCGCGATCTATCGTCGTCCGCGCCCGCACAGCTCGACCATCGGGCGCGGGACGGCGGCCGAGTCGACGATCTCTCTCGGCAAGCGCGAGGAATCAAGGTGGCCGAGCCGGCGGTCGCCTTGGTAACGGTCGGAGGCAACGATCTCCTCACCGGACTTGCCGCGGATCAGGGAGACGGCATTGCGCGCTTCCAACAGCAGTTAGACGCGTTTTTGCACGCGCTCCCCGTGCGGCCAGTTCTGCTCGGCACGGTTTACGACCCGACGTCGGTGATGATTCCCGCAACTTTCTGGACATTGATGCGCACATTGCCCGGACCAGCTTGAACCGAGTCAATGCAGTCATTACGGAGCTCGCCCCATGTTACGGCCGACTTGTCGACCTGCATCGCCATTTCCTGGGCGGCGATCCCTCCTGGTTCACGCGAACGATCGAGCCGAGCCTTCGGGGTGCATCGGAAGTTCGTGCCGCATTCCTGCCGGCTGTGTTGAAGGCCCGCAAATGACCAACTTCGGCGGAAGCGTTGTGCCTCTCCCAGTCGGAGGGGTAGCGACTATGCTGATAGCCATGGGAACATTCATCGTCAAGGGGACAAAAGAGGCATCGTTGAAGCATGGCCATCCGCGTAGAGTGCTACAGTGGCTACCGAGGCGAACAGGAGCCGCTCGCGTTTCTGGCTCGGCGAGCATCGGCTAGCCGTACGCTGTGGTCGATCGCTGGTACGCCCCAGAGCGGCGCTGGTCAAAGTGGACGCGGATGACGGAAACATGTACGTGCTTCGATATGACGAGACGAGTGGCAATTGGGAAATTGCCGCGTACCGCGCAGGACGGTCAACACCGATTTTGGATCACAGCTCTTCCAGCGAACTCAATTCGGATGTCATGCATCAACGTGGTAATGGGACAGCCTCGATTGATTCGGATCGTTCTAATCAATTTCTCCCACTGTCGATATTCACCACAGAGTATTACGGTCTTCTTATGCGGCTTTCCGCACAGATTTAATATGGAGAGTGGAGAATAATGAAATCGTAATATTTTCCGCAAGGAGGTGCGCCATGAACAGCATATTAGCGTTTTGGGGTACGTATATTCTTGTACTTTTCGCCGGCTTAGGAGTTCTGGTAGTGGGTTGACCAATTTACAACTCGATACGAAACGATGGCCCGGAATGGAGCGTTGCAACCGGGCCATATCATTTGGGACAATAAGAAACTTGCCGCCGACCGGTTTTAGGTATCGATAAATTGGTTTAGGCGCTATGCAAGAAAGGATTTTTCTTTACCAGATATTCGCGTCGGTGGGTAATAGCTCTAGTGTTTGGCTATAGTTCGCCTAGTTTATCCCTTCCTGCACTGCGCCTGCCGGAGTGCGTTCATGCTTTATTGCTTCCACTCTTTATTCAGTAATTTCACTGTGTCTTATATAAGAGAAATCCCATGAAATATCTTTCAAATAGAAAGAAAGCCCTATTAATAGCTTATGCGAGTCCCGTGATTCTGTGTTTGAGTGGTATGGTTCATGCGCAGGCGCAAAACCCCTTGAATGAATCTCAGAAATCGGTAATAACTGAAAAGAAATCGGCCAATAAGGCCAAGGCAGCTAATAAAACAAAAGGAGCCGATAAGAAGCAATCGAAGCAGGGATCAAGGAAGGAGGCGGAGAACTATGAAGGCGCCCAGCCGCCTCAAGGCGGTAGATTAGGCCAAGGTCCAGAGTAAGAGAGTTCAGTCGAACCGTTTCCCTGCTACTGGCTACAGCCGGGCCGTTCCTGCACCTCTTGGACCAAGCGCCCATTCAACCTTCCAGTCCGCGCTGATGGAAATTCCGCAAAGAAGCGCTGTGCGCTAAGGACCCGGGCGGTTATCCCTAGTTGCCCATCGGGGAGCCCAGTGCCCAGACAACGCCCCCGGTGCCTCCCCTCCGGACCCACAACGCCTCTTCTATCGCTCGACTTGGTGGCATCAGGCGAAACAGCGTATGACTCAAATGACTACTTCTCCTTCAGGACCTAGTAGCTCATCCGTATCAGCCTATGGCACCAATCTTCAGCGGCAAACTACTCATTATTTTTGGCTTTCTTTCAAAACGGCGTCTGGCCTCTACACAGAAATACCGGGAGAAATTGGCTCCGTTCACGAGAGAAAAACCATGGCAGCGTCGTAAAATTAACCCCAGCTTGCTCCTACGACACCCAGGCCGGCGAGAAGTATCAGGATAAAGGCGCCCCAAGAGATCAGGTTGTTCATGGCGTACTCCTATGGGAGATCGTTCGTAGCACATCATTTCCCATTCTTAGCATTGCATCTGTACGCTAAGACGCATAACGCCGGGCAACCTTTTTTCGCCTAAATTCACCTTGGCTAACGCAAACGATCCAAAGGGTACCTTCAGCCCAGTTTCCATACAACTGAAACCCATCATATTGCAGCTGCCGGGCAATTTGCGCACTCAATATTGAATTCACTAGCGTAGATTGACGAAAAATAAATGGACCACACCTGTTTCCGGCAATCTGAATACGGGCAGTTAACAACCCCGTCTCATCACATTCCTGGCCGGGTGTGTGGGAAACCGCACAGAATTCATTACAGGGGAGTGAGATTATTTGTCTTGCGATTAAGCATACGCTCCGCTCGGCTTTTATAACCGTCCGAGGTGCGACGCCGGTAAGCTCCGTTAGCCGTTCCGGTTTTTTTAAGTCTAAAGGAGCAAACGATGAGAAACACCAAATTAATAGATATATTCGGGTTAAGCGGCGATGGGTCGAGTGACGATCAGTTAGACGCCTTGCTTGTTCGGCTGGAGTTGGAGATTCCAGACGTGCCTTACGAAAATTCCAGATGTAGCCGTTTGCCGTCCTTCATAACTGTATCCCCCGCTGAATCGGGTGATGTTCTTTTTAGCCATTGAATCCTACCCAAAAGGCATCCCAATTTTTCACCAAGATGCCGAAGCTATTTGCCTCTTTGTGATTGAGTACCGTGGGACCCGGCATTTCCGGCGAAACGGAATTTACAAAATGGTGAGCGAAACGACTCGTAAAAATTCGAAGCCACAACCGAAACCGGTTTCTACGAGTTTCCAGCATTGCTGTAACTACGAATCAATCTGCGTGTACCCTCAATAGGTCGCTCGTATCGCATTAATTCAAACTCGTGGGAAGCATTGTACCGCGCGCAACGGAAGGAATTGTCGACATTAAATCTAAATGGCTTACTGTTAATTTCCATAGCTCCTCATTCGTCAATTCACTCGCCAAGTCATTTGTCCAGGGAGCACGATAAGTTACAGAGATTTCTCGCGCCGCTTGACCTTCACCTTGTGAGAGTTCGTTACAATTGCCGACTTTAGGTTAAAGAGGAGCATCCGTCCAGGGGATATAGTCTTCTATAAGAAAGGTTACTACTGAAGAGTCAAGCATATCTTCCGGGTATCCTATGTATGGCGCCAAAACAACGCTTTTGGTACACGTGGACTTAGGATCCAATGAGCAGTCGAGAGTCAAGCTAAGAGAGACCGGGGCATCTGGAACTCTTCCGACAGCGGTACCGGGTGTCGCAATATACAATTGCTTCGTCTGGAGCATCGCCCATGCTTGAAGCGCAGCAAAAGCGAGGAATCCATATACAAGAAAGGCAAGTACACATACGCCGGCTTTTGTTTTGCCTTGGGTTGATGTTGCGATTTTCTTGTAACCGTTGACCATATTCCATCCGCAAAGATAGAACGCTGTAAAGATGAGGAGGACGCCCACGGCAGCGTTGACGTTTGAGCCAAAAGGCTCCAAGTCTTCGCGGAATTTGATTATCCCGGCTCCGGCAAGGGTCAAAGCCGCACAAGTTATTACATTCCTTAGATTGTCGAAGACGTGCCGGAACAACGCTTCCTGATCGTTAGCTGTAAACTGTTCCTCCTGTTCCTCCTGTTCCTCTACCAGAGTATATGTGCGCATATACAGTTTCCAGTTGGGAATCAGGGTAGCCTAAACGCTTGCCGGAAATATGTATATGGCCTCATAGGTCTATGATCCCAACTTCATTTTCTTCAATAAAGGGCGCCTGCACGGTCCGGTCTCCGCCCTTTATCTGCAGTGAGTGCGCGTGTCGTATAAGCGACTCTAAGCATATTTACTAAACCGGGCAAATTTGTAAAAGGTTAATCTCCATGAAATCTAAAATGATCCAAATATTCGTAGCCTTGGCTACCGTCTTTTCAACCTTGAGCTTGGCTGAAGTAAACCCATCACTTCCGACCGTGAAATCGCAGGGTCAAACGCAATTTATTTCGGGAGGCATAGGCAAGGATGAGTCGGAAGCGATATTGCACGCAAGAAGCTCATGGTCATTGATGCTTGAATTGACTCAGGCAACCGGTCCCAGAGCCGAATACATCAGCGACGTGCAGATAACGATTAAAGATGAACTGGGCAACACCGTTCTGGATACGACCGCTGAAGGTCCCTACCTGCTGGTAAATCTTTCGCCCGGAAAATATTCCCTTGAGGCTACCTACAAATCAGCCACCCTTCATCGTAACCTGAGCGTCCAGAAAAAGCCTGGTAAAAAAATTACTTTAGTCTGGCCTGTAGCCAAAGATAATTAGATTAAAATCCGCCCGATGGGTAGGAAGATGTGTGCGAGCTTTGGCGTGCAAGGCAGGCGCAATGAAGCGGAATGCGATTATGGGCCGGTGCCTTTCGTAATCTCCGGCCCGCTATTGCTTTTATTCCTTGCTTTTTCAACTCCCTTATCTATAGTAGATTAATGGGGCATGGGCAATCCGATAGCCTTGGCATGGATAACCCGTAGGTCCCGCTATACGCAGCTTCGGGGGAGAAGATTGGAACTAAAAAAGCAACAAAATGATTCAGACTATCCAGGAAACCACTGACCAGTTCGCGAATTTATCATCATAAGGAGGATAATCATGGAAGGATTTACACAAGCTAACTTGTTTGAACTCAGCCGGGGCGCTATCCATGTTACTTACTCAAGTACGAGCATTTTAGGAGGCCCAATTTTCAGCTATCGCGACGATCAACTCTCCCGCTCCTTCAGGAGTGAAGAAGTTCGTCTTCGGGATACTGAGGTTGGCCAGTTGATTACGGTAACGCTGGAAATAATTCCGGACCTCCGGACTGTTACTTTTTCCCTGGTATTGCCTATTGTTACAGTGATGCCTCAGTCTAATGGAATTCGTATCAAAGTCCCCGGAATCACTACCACTTCGCCAACAACGATTGCAGGACCCCCACCGGGGCCGCAACAACTTTATTCCGTTGTCAACCTCAGAGGAACGGCACAGTTTATCGTATCTTAAGTAACTCCCTTAATTCCATGCGGGCGCGACGGCAGCTTTGCCCAATGGCCAACTCAAAAGGCGAGAGCGTGAATGGCGAGTCTTCGACAGGGGCCTGATAATGCAGGCGTCTGCAAGACATCATCCCATGCATGAAAGACTGAATGGCTGGTCGGAACCGCCCCCCAGCGGGATCTTGATGTCAGTGAATAGCGTCGCAATATTACATGTTTCGTCGTTGAGGTTTTTGTTATTCTTTTTTTCATTAATAAATTGTTTAATAACAATAGCTTTTAAGAGTGGCATAAAATATGCTTGAGAAGGATTAAAACTTCTTTATCTCTTCTTGAGAATATAATATGAAGAATCTGAGTACAGCTCTATCAGTCGCGGTGCTGCTGGCAGGACCATTGGCGGCAAATGGTGCGCCGATCGGCCCCACGCCCTATCTTTCCTCTGCGGATGCTCCCTTCGCCGCTACTTCTTTTACCTATTTCCATCTTGAAGACTTCGAGGATCGCTTACTCAACACCCCAGGTGTCCTCGCATCACATGGAATGGTGTTACAGCCCGCCGCTCTAACCGACTCGGTTGATGCGGATGACGGATCTACAGACGGTTCTGGAACTTCAGGCCACACGTGGTATTCCAACGGCGCTTCAAGCTTGACATTTACTTTTAGCGCGGAGCAACTGGGCACACTACCGACCTACGCCGGCTTGGTGTGGACCGATGTGGGATTTGCCAACGTGCGGGACGGCTTCGATAATGTAACCTTTGAAGCTTTCGATGGAGCGAATAACTCGCTTGGTGTCATTGGTCCATCCGCGGTGGGTGACGGGTTGTTCGGCGGTCAAACGGCAGAGGACCGCTTCTTCGGTGCCACTAGCGCCAGCGGAATTGGATCCATACGCATTACTTCATTGACTAGTACCGATTGGGAGATAGATCACCTTCAATACGGTTTCGCACCGCTCGCGCAAAACGCTGTTCCCGAGCCTGCGACGTTGGTCCTTCTTGCCATTGGCCTTGCTGGAATCGGCTTTACACGGCGCCGTAGGCAAAATCCATTTTTTCCTCACGCTTGATTCAACCTAAAGACGCGATAATATGCCTGCGTTTCCGACTGGTATTAGACGGCATCCACCTGCCCTTTGATCTTTAGCGGCTCGCGCTTTAGCTGGCATCACAGAACAAAACGAACATAAAAAGATGACCACCATCCAGCACAATGCAAGCTTTGAAGGCAACATGGAAGCTCTGTCTCGCCGACCCCTTCACCGCCAGAATAGACTCTCTTCGTTTTGAGTACTTTTATTTGAACTCGCGGAAGAGTATCAGCGAAAATTCTCTAAACTGCTTTGCGAAAGGTAAGATTGATCCGATGTGCCCCCGCTAAAGGATGATACCCTTCCTTGATCGGCAAAACACCGTGATAACGCAGCCTCGACGGTCCGCCCCACACCAGCACATCGCCATGCATCAGTTGCACTCGCACCGGCTTGTCTCCCCGTCGCAAACCGCCCCAGAGAAAAACAGCCGGAAGCCCCAGCGAAACCGAAACGATAGGCGCGCCGAAGTCGCGCTCATTCTTATCCTGGTGCAACGAGACCCGCGCTCCCAGCTCGTAGCGATTAACGAGGCACGCATCTGGCTTGAAATCCGCGAAACCGGCGCTTGCCGCAGCGTCACGCGCCAACTTCAGGAACACGCCGGGCATGGGAGGCCAGAGCTTGCCGCTTTCCGGGTCTATCGCATCATATCGATACCCTGTGCGATCCGTTACCCAACCATAAGAACCACAATTTGTCATTGCCACGGACATGCGGAAACCACCCGGCGTGACCATGTGGCGAAACGGCGCGTTGGTTGCGATGCGGCCAAGCGCTGCGAAAATGGCGGTTTCGTCCGGTACCGCAAAACTACGCAGCACGACCGCGCCAGGGCACAACTCCTCCTGCCGTGCCTGGCACTGGGCCATGTCTTCGAATAGATTCCATGTCATTATCATCCATCCAATCTCAGGTTGCATCGTGAAAAATAATGCCTGCCGTGTGACGATGGCCCGAGCGCAGACGACTTACGCCGTGTCGAAGATTGACCCGGTACACTCCCGCGTGCCTTGCACCGGCCGATGGTGCACGGCAAACGCAATGGCGTCCCCCTGCCTAAGGGGGACCACTTCCGGACGCGACTGCATGCGCGGTCGTTGCTCGGTCAAGACGAATTCGCCGCCCGTGAAATCCCGCCCCGGCTCAGACAATAGAATAGTAATCTGAATTGGGAAGACATGTTCTCCGTACAAATCCTGGTGCAAACAATTGTAGTCGCCGGATTCATACTGCAATAGCAGAGGAGTCGGACGAAGCTGACCGACTTCATGACAGCGCGCAATGAAATCGGCATGTTTTGCAGGATAGCGCACGTCGATATCCATTGCCGCATTCCAGCGGTTGGCAATCGGCACCAGATATGGATACATTAATGTTCGCAGTTTGGAAATGATGCCGGGAAGCGGATAGCTGAAATACTTGTACTCGCCACGGCCGAAGCCGTGGCGACCCATGACGATGCGGCTGCGGAAAATGTCATCCACCATATATAACCTGGCCAGTGCATCGCATTCTTCGGGCGTAATAAGACTTTCGATTACCGCGCTTCCTTGCGCATCCAGATCATTGGATATCCGCTCCCAATCCAGTGCTTTTAATCGATGGGCAACCTCCTTGACCGGAACAATTGCTGGAGCTTCTTTAACGAGTGCATTCATGAGCATGCCTCCCTTTCTGCTTCTTTCCGCAGCAGGGCACGCTTGCGTTCCACACCCCAACGATACCCGGATAGGGTGCCGTCGTTGCGCACCACCCGGTGACAGGGAATAGCAACCGCCAGCGCATTTGTAGCGCATGCCTGTGCCACCGCCCGCACCGCCTTCGGTGAACCAATACGCTTTGCAATGTCAGTGTAGCTTGCGGTCTGGCCCACCGGGATTTCGCACAGAGCCTGCCATACGCGCTGCTGAAACGCGGTACCACGCACATCCAGTGGCAGGTCCAGACCAATACCCGGCGCTTCGACAAAGCCGACCACCTTGGCAACCATCTGTTCGAAATCATCGTCACCGCCGATCAGATTGGCGCGGGGAAAACTATCCTGCAGGTCTCGTGCCAGCTTGTCGGGATCGTCGCCCAGGAGAATGGCGCAAATGCCACGCTCGCTCTGGGCAACAAGGATCGAGCCCAGGGAAGATTCACCGATTGCAAAGCGGATTTCGGTATCGGTACCGCCAGCGCGATAGCTCTTTGGAGTCATGCCCAGTACCTGGTTCGACTTTTCGTAGAAACGGCTGCTGGAGTTATAGCCGGCATCGAAAATAGCGTCCGTCACTGTGCCGCCAGTGCCGCCCGTTCTACGATAATCAAGCTCACTACGTACTTTTTTCTCGCGCTGCGCCGCTGCATACTGCCTCGGCGTTAATCCGGTTACCTGCTTAAATAGGCGGTGGAAATGATAGACGCCCACACCGACCTGCTTTGCCAGATCCTCTAGGGTTGGAGCGGTTTCCGATGCTTCGATGATGCGACAGGCTTGCGTGACTTTAGCTGCATATTGCTCAACCAGCGAAGGCCGGTCAGGTTGGCAGCGTTTGCAGGGCCTGAAACCAGCCTTCTCAGCTTCTTCGCGTGTTGTATAAAACTCGACGTTCTCCGGCCGTGCCAGCCGCGCCGCGCAAGAGGGACGGCAATACACGCCCGTAGTTATTACCGAGTAATAAAAACTGCCGTCTGCTTCGGCGTTACGCGCCGCCACAGAGGCCCAGCGGGGATCTTTCTCTGTACTAACGGCGAGTTGTGCCTTTTTCTCTGATGCATTCATGATGTGCTCCTTGGATAGTTTGCATGATGTTGGTAACGATTACCAATTTACCCACGTCACCAATCCGCGACACTCCGAGTCTTGCTTTCAAATCCCCTTTTTTTGGTTTAATTATGGGCCGCCAAGCCTTCATACTTACATTTTACATACAGGAGGCCGCATCACGCGGGCCCACCCTCGCCTCCCCCGATTTCTCTTACGCTTACGGCACACTATTCCAGTGTTTTTGCTTTCACTGCTCTTTTTCACTCATTTTTCACTTATTTCAGTTAGCCGGGCATACCAAGACCTTCCATTTGACCTTCATTTTTTTTGTGAGCTCGCTACAGGGCGGATTCAGGTTGAACAGTAGAAACCGGATCGTTTCAATAGAATTGTCAAGCGGGCAGGTGATATCATTCACTCGCTATTCATTCCGGCTTTGTCCGGCTGGTTTCCGGTTTTGCCGACATCCACTTCGCACATGCGCGAATTAAGTGCGCATGCGGGCCTCGGTATAGCCCAAGCGCTGCTTAAATAATAAAAATACTGAGAAGCCGTTCGTATACAAGAAAGCCGTTTTATGACGAATATGAAAGCGCAGGCTGATATATATCAACTTGCTACTGGCCACCTCTCGCTGATCGACGAGGATTGGGCATGGCTGATAGAATTTGTCGGGCCTTGCACGCATCAATCAAAACCAGCACGTGAACCTTATGAAGCCTTGATCAGAGCTGTTGCCTACCAGCAACTCCATGCACGCGCGGCGGATGCAATTATTGCGCGCTTCTTGCGCATGTATCCCCAGCAGTTTCCAGAGCCAGATCAAATATTGGCCACTGCGTTCGATGATTTTCGTGGGTGCGGTTTTTCTGCACGCAAGATCGACACTATCAGAGGCATCGCGGAGGGCGCATTGAGCGGCCTTGTACCGTCGCGAAATGTCGCGAACAGAATGCCCGACGATGAGCTGATTGCCCGGCTTATTGAGCTGCCTGGCATTGGCCGCTGGACGGTCGAAATGCTGCTCATCTATACGCTCGAACGTCTCGACGTTATGCCCGCTGACGATTTTGGCGTGCGCGAGGGATACCGGTTCCTGAAATCCCTTGATGCCGTTCCCGGTCGTAAAGAGGTGGACGGCGTGGGCCTGCTCTGCAGCCCTTATCGAACGGTAGCTGCCTGGTACTTGTGGAGAGTTCCCACATTGCCCGGCTACACGAAAAAGAAGTAACAATGGGCCTTTTTATAGCGATTTTTTTTAGCCGGAGAAAAGCAAGATGCTGTTTGATCGTGTCAAATCCCTGGATCAAATACTTGAGTCAGCCAGGACGAAAGGACTCAAGCGTCAACTTGGGGCATTTGACCTGACCATGCTTGGTATCGGGGCCATCATCGGCACGGGAATTTTCGTGCTGACCTCGGTGGCCGCCGAGAAGGCCGGACCAGGCATGATGTATTCCTTCGTCATCGCGGGCTTTGTTTGCGCGCTCGCGGCGCTGGTATATTCAGAGATCGCCGCGATAATTCCGGTGGCGGGATCGGCCTATACCTATTCGTATGCGGTGTTCGGTGAGCTGATCGCCTGGATGGTGGGTTGGGCGCTTATTCTGGAGTATGCGGTCGCAGCCGCTGCGGTGGCCGTCGGATGGTCCGGCTACATTAATGGCTTCCTGCATGAAATAGGCCACGGCCTGCCCCTGGCCTTGACTGCAGGTCCGCGCGACACAATTGTCCTAGCGGATGGCACAACCTCCGCTGGCGGGTTTAATCTGCTGGCGTTTCTGGTTTCGCTGTTCGTCACTTTTCTGCTGATCATAGGCACTGCAAAAAGCGCCAAATTCACCGCGCTTCTGGTAATTGTAAAAATTGTCGCGCTCTCGGTATTTATCGTTCTCGTCCTACCCGCGGTCAACGCAGTCAATTTTGAGCCCATGCTGCCCAATGGCTGGGGCACGCCAACTTCAGGAGTTGGGGTATTAGGCGCGGCCGCTTCCATCTTCTTTGCCTATATCGGGTTCGATGCGGTTTCGACTGCTGCCGAAGAAACCCGAAACCCCAACCGTAATGTGCCGATTGGTCTGATAGGTTCATTGGGAATTTGCACGATTTTCTATCTCATCGTCGCCTACGCGGCAGTCGGGGCCGTTGGCGCTCAGCCCGGAGGGGAGCTATCGCAATCGAAAGAGCCTATGGCTTTTGTGCTGCGCGCGGTCGGCTATCCTGCTATCGGCAACTGGGTCGCTTCCGCCGCCATCATTGCCCTCCCCTCGGTGGTTTTAATGATGATTTACGGGCAAACCCGTGTCTTGTTCACCATGTCGCGCGATGGCCTCATGCCAAAATCTTTCTCGCACATACACGTGCATTTCCACACGCCCTATGTCGTCACCCTGATTACGGGTTTTGCCGTGGCTTTCTTCGCCGCGATGTTCCCAGTCGCCATGCTGGCTGATGTTTCCAACTCCGGCACGCTGTTTGCATTCTTCATGGTGGCAATGAGCGTAATGGTACTGCGCCGCCGCGAACCCGGCCGGCATCGTCCTTTCAAAACACCCATGATCTGGATTGTCGGCCCGCTGGCAATGGCAGGCTGCGCCCTGTTGTTCATCAGCCTGGGCTGGGGCACGATCCGGCTGTTCCTGTACTGGGCAGTAATTGGCCTGGTTGTTTATATCGGTTATGCCCGCAAGCGTAGCATTGTAGGAAAAGAGCAGGCGGGACGTTGATGCAGGATTTTCAAACCCGACATGAACAGCCCGTGCAACCGTATCAACTGTGGAAACGCTTTCGTATAAATCCCGTTCCGGCACGGCCGGCGACGAGCAGGGCAAGCGTAGCAGGTTCGGCAACGGTAGAGGATTGCGCAAATTCCTGCTCGGTGCTGCTCAGTAGACTGATGCGCACAGAACCAATTCCGCTGGAGCTGGTGACGCCAAAAAAGCGGTCTTCGGATGTTTGACCCGCAAACAGGCCATTTCCCAATGTTGATGGACCAACTATGCCAAGCAAATTATCCGCTGCGTCAAAAGCTTCAAATAATATGCTATCAAAACCCTCCCGAACGTTAGTCAGACCCACGTCGGTCCATACCAGACCGGCATGAGTAGGTAATGCACCGAGCAATGCTTTACTGAAGATAAACGTCAAGCTCGAAACGCCATTGAAAAACCACGTATGGCTCGCAGTTCCTGAATCATTTATCGAATCATCCTCTGCATCGAGCGTGTGATTCACGCTCGCAGGCTGAAACAGCGAACCCAGCGATGTGGAATTACCCGAGGCGTTGAGTAGGCCGACTTCAAAATCCTCCGGTTGAAAATAGCCAAATAACGAACGCGAAAAAGGACTGCTGGCGAACGACGTGTAAGGAATCGGATCGATCAGCGTGGCGTTCGCCGCTAGCGGTTCCGGTAACAGCGCAATGACTGATAACGCCGCGCTCAGATTTTTCATATATCCGGTTCTGTAAACTTAAAGCTCGGAAAAAAGGGATAGGAGGCAACAATTCAGCCAACCAATAGTGAGAGTATATCTTACCGGCTTTAGCCAGTTTGACCATCGGACCTAAGTACAAGGCAGTCGTTGGCTAATGACCTGGGAGGTTTAAAAAATTTCGCAACGCACACCTAAACCGCCGGTATATGCAGGAAACGTAGGAAAATGCTGTCAAATTCAGTGATAACCATATCAAGTGTAATGGCAAATTCACCCTTGAAATATCACAGCGGCATTGAACTCATGTATATAATTATCAGTGTACGATTCTTAAGGCTGTAACCGCTTTGCTGAATGCAGTCTACGACTCAAAAGGCAACGGCCGATAACCATAGGGTTAGCTACTGCCGTTAAGCGAGTTAGCACAATCTTAAGAAAGTATTGTTTTGTACATTCACTTAACTTTTATGGAGGGATTCATGAAAAATAGCATGTTCATACTCGCAATTGCCCTAATTGCACCTGCGTTTGCAAACGTCGCCCAGGCAGCCGCTCCCAGCGATGCGGAAATTGCCGCGATTGTCGTAGCCGCGAATCAGGTCGACATTGATGCCAGTAAGCTTGCCGAGTCCAAAGGATCCAATGCGGACGTAAAGGCATTCGCCCATCGCATGATCACCGACCACGGCGATGTCAATAAACAGGCGGTGGAACTTGTGACCAAGCTGAAAGTGACGCCGAAGGATAATCCAACCAGTAAGAGCCTGAAGGCGGGTGGGGAGAAAAACATCGCCAATCTTAAGAAATTAAGCGGCGCCGAGTTTGACAAGGCCTATATCGACCATGAAATAGCCTATCACGAGCAAGTGCTCGATGCAGTTGACAAGACACTTATCCCCAATGCTAAAAATGAAGAGCTGAAGGCTTTGCTGATCAAAGTACGGCCAGCGTTTGTGGCACATACCGAGCATGCAAAACAAGTAAAAGCATCGCTCGGCAAGTAGAATCGATATAAAACTATGCTTGGCTAACTCCCCGGAGCCCGGGCGGTTTGGGGGAGCTCGCCCGCCTTCAGCGTCAGATTCAGCTAGCGATGACGCTCATCGTAATCGCCCTGTTTGCTGTTGTAGCGACGATATTCTATACGCGTCGCGTTATATTGCGGCCGCTGCCTCAACTCCACA
>JALYOY010000086.1 GCA_030856655.1 Pseudomonadota bacterium
TCTACCGCAATCTGATCAAAGGCTATATGATCCGCCACAAGGTCAAGCCCGGCATTACCGGCTGGGCCCAGGTCAACGGCTACCGCGGCGAAACCAGGACCTTAGATAAGATGCAGGCGCGCATCGATCACGATCTCGACTACCTGCGCAACTGGTCCTTGCGCCTCGATCTGCATATCATCTTAAAGACTATCCTGATAGTCTTTAAGGATCGCGCCGCATACTGAGCTTTTAAACTCTACTGGCATAGCTCTTACGGGCTATTGTCTGCAAATACCGCTTCCGCTACCTTCCATGCAGCCAAGGTGATACCCTTACGGTATTTTGTGCTGTGAGCGCTGTGGAAAGATAAGACATCGATTGAGAAAAATGCTGCTGCCGAATCTTTCCCGTTATTATTCCCATTGGTTTGCGATTGCCGCCCTCCTACCGTTAGCGCTGGCTGCTCCATGTGGCGTGGCTGCTCCGGGAGACACGCTCAATTTGACCGTTGGCAGTTCCCTGATGTACGATAGCAACGTCTTCCGTTTATCGTCTCTCCTCGATCCAGTTTCTTTTGTAGGTCTACCTACCAGATCCGATCAGATCATAACGTCAACGGGGACACTCAATTTCAACAAAGCTTATGGCATGCAGCGTTTCGATGTTAGTGGCAGTATCGTCGATAACCGCTATCACAATTTTGATTTTCTGAATTTTATCGGAAAGAACTATACGGCCGCTTGGAATTGGTACCTTACTCCCTACTTTTACGGTACCTTAACCAGCCTCCACAGAGAGGCGCTGAACAACTTCGCGGGCCTTACCGGATTTGTCAACTCCACCAATCGCAATTTGCGGACCGAAGACAGCCATCGTTTTGATGCTGTTTTAGAGATCGACGGGGCTTGGCGTCTTATCGGCGGCATCGCTCAAGTGACGCAAACGAATAGCCGGCTTACCGTGCAGGATTTTGACAACAGGGTTCGATCGATCGAGGGAGGGATTCGCTATGACTTTCTCTCGGGCAGTTCGCTTACCTATAAGGTAAGGGGCGGTCAGGGTGAATTCATCAACCGGGCAGGGCCGATTGCCGAAAATCTTTTTGACACGCGTTTCGATGAAATGGAGCACGAAATGCGGCTGGTCTGGCCCGTTACCGGCAAAACTTCCATTGATGCGCGCGCGGCCTATTTGGCCCGTGACCACGCGCACTTTCCCCAGCGCGATTTCAGCGGCTTCGTCGGCAATTTTAATGTAAACTGGGCCGCTACCGGCAAAATTCGCGTTAACGCTGGTTGGGCGCGTGATCTCAGCAACTTCCAGACCGCACCTAATTTTCAGTTTGTGGGTTTCAGGAGCTTTTCCAGCAGTTACTTAGCCAGTGATCGCTTTTTCTTCGCGCCGATCTGGCAAATCACGGAAAAGACCGCATTGCGTATCCGGTACGAATATAGCATCCGTGACTTCCTTGGTGCTGTCGCTTTCTTTCCAGAGAATCGGAGAGACACTGCGCATTCCGCTCTCATTGCACTCGATTGGCAACCGCTGCGTGCGCCACTCTTGGTAAGTACCACGTTGCAGAGGGACCATCGCAGTTCCAACCTCATGGGCTTCGACTTCGACAGCGCCGCGGCGAGTGTCACGGCAAGACTTAACTTCTGATAGTGGGGATGTTATAACGAATATGGCACAGTCTTGTTTTCCAAAGGCCAAATAGTACTTTGTAATCATTGCTTGATAATTTAATCCGTATACCATAATTAATATTGCTCATATGATTAGCTGCGACCTGTGCCATACTTACCCATAAACTCATTTTAGACAGTAAGCTAGATTAACGAGTACCGTATAAAGAGTCACCGCCCGGGTTGAATGCATAGCTGAATAGATAACAGGACTAGAGCTCGACCTCGGTGTTTTTCCATTGTTTGAAAGTGCTCTTATAAATCGTAAAAACATTGCGTATGAAACCGCATTGACGGCTAGTGGTATCTCGTGTATATCTTTTCTTACTTTCTATTCGCCTGCAGAATACCAATGGGCAAAAATCTAAAGTAAAGTGCCGCGATGGCAGTCACAAACACGTAACACTGTACGCCTAAGATGCACCGGTAATTTTATCGATTCGCCGGGATGGCTCTGACACTCGGTCTATCGCCTTAATTGGCAAAATGATTGCCAGGCGTATTATTTAAATTTGAATGTTGTAGCACCGGAATTTTTTTGTTCAAGGTAAGTATATATGCAGCCCATCCGTCAAAAATTAATATTTCCGGCACTGTTTGCGTCACTTGCGCTTGGGCTTGTCGCATGCGGCGACCGCAAGGAGGCCGAAAAGCCCGCCAGCCAAATTGCCGCCAAGGTCAATTCCGGAGAAGTCTCGGTTCACCAGATCAATTACATACTTAGCCGCACGGGTGTTGGCGCCAATACGCCTGAAGCAGCGCCGAAGATTCGCCGCGAAATCCTTGACAAGCTCGTTGATCAGGAACTCGCTGTTGAACAAGCTGTGGAAAAAAAACTCGACCGCTCGCCCGACGTCCTCATGGCTATTGAAAACGCTCGCCGTGAAATCCTTGCCCGTGCATACATTGAGCAGATCACTGCGGCGATGGCCAAGCCGACCGTCGATGAAGCAAAGAAATACTACGTCGAGCATCCACAGCTCTTTGCCGAGCGCCGCATATACAACATTCATGAAATCGTACTTCCCGCAGCTGCCGGGGTTGCCGATGAGCTACGTAAGATGCTTGACGCCGGCAAGTCGATGGAGGATATCGCCAGCTGGCTAAAGGGTAAAGACATAAAATTTGCGGGCGGCAGCGCTACGCGTCCAGCTGAACAGATTCCGCTTGAACTGTTGCCTAAAATACATCCGCTCAAAGTCGGGCAAGGCTTGCTCATGGAGAATCCCCAATCTGTCACGTTGATGCGCCTTGCCGCTTCGCAGTCGGTGCCGGTATCGGAAGCCGTCGCGCTACCGCGCATTCAGCAATTTCTCGGCAACCAGCGCGCAACGGAAGCTGCCAAGCAAGAACTCAAAGCGCTCAAGACCAAAGCCAAAATTACCTATATGGGCGAATTCGCTGATACTGGCAACAGCGCAACATCTCAGGCAGCTGTTACTCCATCGGCTCCGGCGGCTGGGCGCGCCACAGACGCCGGCGCGTCGAAGTCCGCCGCTGACATTGCCGTTGAAAAAGGCGTCGCGGGTTTGAAGTAAAAATTTATTCAATTTACCGAAATACATAAGGAAAGCTGGCATCCATGACCCAAGCTCTGACTCGGACACTAACTTTTTTCTTTGCCCTGTTAGCGATGAATGTTTTCGCGGAGGACAACCTTGATTACCCGCTTGGCCCAGGAGACGTGCTGCGTATCCAGATTTTCCAGAACCCTGATCTCATGACCGAAACTCGGGTGTCCGAGAATGGCTCCATCACTTTCCCGTTGATCGGTGCCGTTGAAGTCGGCGGCCTTGCTATTGCCGCCGCGGAAAAAAAGATTGCCGCCGCCCTCAAGAACGGTGGGTTCGTTCGCCAACCGCAAGTTAACATTATTCTCGTGCAAATGCGCGGCAACCAGGTGAGCGTGCTCGGCCTAGTCAACCGGCCAGGGCGCTTCCCGCTCGAAACCCTCAGCCGGGTCAGCGACATGCTCGCAGCTGCCGGGGGCGCCACCGCGGGTGGTGATGACTTTGCCATCGTTACAGGCTTACGTAACGGCAAGCCCTTCCGTAAAGTAATAGATATTCCTGCCCTCTACCTCGGCGAAAAGTCGGACGAAGATATCTTTCTCGCTGGGGGAGACACAATCTATGTGCATCGAGCTCCGGTATTTTACATCTATGGCGAAGCGCAGCGTCCTGGCGCCTACCGTATCGAACGCGGTATGACCGTCATGCAAGCCCTGGCTCAGGGTGGTGGCCCCACCTTGCGCGGTAGCGAATGGCGATTGCGCTTGCACCGGAAAAACGCTGAGGGAGGGGTCGAGAAACTCTCACCGGAAATGGCCGATGTGGTACAACCCAACGACATAATTTACGTACGGGAAAGCATTTTCTAAGAGCGGTCAATCGTTATGACACTTCAACAATTCCTGCTTATCCTTCGCGCGCGCGCCAAAGTGGTGTTTTACATACTCTTGGTTACCGTAATTACCACGCTTGTAATCAACCTGCTGCTGCCCAAGGAATACACCGCCAATACCGCAATTGTGATTGATGTCAAATCACCCGATCCTCTCGTCGGCATGGTTCTGCCCGGCCTCGTGGCGCCCAGCTATATGGCCACGCAGGCAGACATCATTAACAGTGACCGCGTAGCCCAGCGTGTCGTCAAGCTGTTGCGCATGGATGAAAGCCCGGCCGTTCGGGAACAATGGATGCAAGCTACCAACGGTGAGGGCGAATTAACGGTCTGGCTGGCTGAGTTGCTGAAGAAAAAGCTCTACGTCAGGCCCTCGCGCGAGAGCAACGTCATTAACATCGAATTCAGCGGAGCCGAGCCGGGTTTTGCCGCAGCCGTGGCCAATGCCTTTGCGCAGGCCTACATCGACGTCAACCTCGGACTCAAAGTCGAACCTGCACGCCAATACGCCACCTGGTTTGAGGACCAGACCAAGATACTGCGCGACAAGCTAGAAAAAGCCCAGAAGGCGCTCTCTGCCGCCCAGCAGGAAACTGGCATTGTAGCTACTGATGAACGCCTTGATTATGAAATTGCCAAGCTCAATGAACTTTCAACGCAGTTAACCGTCGTTCAGGGGCAAACTTCCGACAGCAGCAGCAAGCGCAAATCCGCTGGCAACTCTGAAACGCTGGTTGAGGTGATGCAAAACCCATTGATCAACAGCCTTAAATCGGATATCGCTCGCCTTGATGCCAAGCTTCAGGAAAGCAACATCAATCTCGGCAAGAATCACCCGCAAACGAAGCGCGCCCAATCCGAACTCGCGGCGCTCAGGAGCAAGGTAGCCAGCGAGACTCAGCAAATCTACAACAGCATCGGCACATCCTACCAGGTTGGCAAGCACAAGGAGGAAGAGCTGCTTGAGGCGATGGAAAGCCAAAAAAAGCGTGTGCTTGAGCTAAACAGACAGCGCGACCAACTTAGCGTACTTCAGCGCGATGTCGAAGCTGCCCAGCGTATCTTTGAGGGCGTGAGCCAGCGTTCCGCTCAAACCCGGCTTGAGAGCCATTCGGTCCAGACAAATATCGCGACGCTCAATCCAGCCTCAATACCAACCGAATACTCGAAACCCAGGATCTTCCTTAATGTGCTGATCTCCATCTTCCTCGGTACGCTACTCGGAGTGGGCATCGCCTTGATGCTTGAGCTTCTTAATCGCCGAGTGCGCTCGGCGGTAGACCTCGTTGAAGTTATCGATCTGCCAGTGCTTGCGGTCATTTCTTCCGCCGCATCGCCATCCGTCCTGCGCAGATTCCCCCGCAGACTTTCCCGCCGTAAAGCGCCTAGGCAGGCGCTCGGAGTGGAAACTCCCTGAATATAAACCGGACCCAGACCATGAAGCCCGTGACTGGCAGCTTTCCAACCATCAAGCGGAACCAGGCCGCGAATCCCGGCGAACCATCCGTTTTTGGTAAAGCCCAGGCGGTTATCGGCAGCGACAGCTCGATTGGCGCTATCCTGGTCGATACCGGGCGCCTCTCCGCCGAAAACGCCGAGCGCATTTTGCGGCTGCAAATAGAGCAGGGCAAGCGTTTTGGCGATACCGCCCTCGAGTTGGGCCTGCTCACCGAAGACGACATTCGCTTTGCCCTTTCGCGGCAGTTTAACAACCTCTACCTCCCCGCCGGGGATAACAGTCTTAACCATCAGCTGGTAGCCGCTTATAAGCCGTTCAGTCCAACTGTTGAGAAACTGCGCGCGTTGCGCAGCCAACTTATGCTGCGCTGGTTCGACGCCGCGACGCGTCAGAATGCGCTAGCCATTGTAAGTCCCGGTAGCGAGGAAGGGCGCAGCTTCATTGCCGCTAACCTTGCCATCGTTTTCTCGCAACTTGGCGAGCGTACTCTGCTCATCGATGCTGATCTGCGTACGCCGCGCCAGTATGAGCTATTCAAACTCGGCAATAACGCCGGTCTTTCCGGTATTCTTGCTGGGCGCATCGGTATCGAGGCGGTTGCTCGCATGTCTTCCTTGCCGGGGCTTTCCGTACTACCGGCTGGCGCCGTCCCGCCTAACCCGCAGGAACTGCTCGGCCGCCCGATTTTTGCCGACCTGTTGCAATCGCTAATCCGCGAGTTTGACATCGTCATTATCGACACTCCTGCCGCCAGTGGATGTGCGGAGACCCAAATCATCGCAGCCCGAGCGGGCGCCGCCCTCGTACTGGCGCGGAAAAACCGTAGTTCGGTATCTGAAATAATTCAGTTGACCCGTAGCCTCCAGCAAACTGGCACCATGATCGTCGGCTCGGCGCTAAACGATTTCTGAGCAGCGAAAATGAATGAAGAGCAAGCCTTAGGCAGTATGGTAGTGAACCCAAACAGCATCAGAGTTCGGGCAATGGCTGGAACATTGACGGGAAAGGGACTGCTTCTTACCCTTGGTATGCTAGGCAGGCCCTTGCCTTCTCCCGTCCATACAGAAGGATGGCGAGAACGAAGTTATTTATCCACTATTTCCGCGATGATCAAGCGTAAAACCCATTGCCAGCAGTGCGGCGCCAATGATGCTGCTCATCATATCCACGGCCAGATTACCCTGGGTTTGGTAATGAGATTGTGCTCTTTGCAAAAACAAAATGAGCATTAACTCTCCTATGGCAGTCAACAGGCAAACGGGCCAACCGGTAGGTTGGCTCCGTCGCTGTCTCATCTGGCTACCGATTATGGTGGGATTAACGGTACTTTATTTACCCAGCCTCGTAGATCTCCTTAACGGTATTTGGGCTACCGATCAGCAAGCGCATGGTCCTATTGTACTCGCCATCGCCTGCTGGCTTATGTATCGCAAGTGGCCCGATATGTGGCGTGCGAGCGAAGGCCAACCTACCTCTGCCGCAGGTTGGCCCATCTTTATTTTTGGTTTGCTGCTCTATATTATTGGTCGTTCGCAAGATATCCTGCTTTTCGAGATCGGCTCGGTAATCTGGCTGCTTGCCGCCATGCTGCTGCTCATGCGCGGCAGCGCCGCGCTCAAGGCACAATGGTTCCCGCTCTTCTTCATGCTTTTCATGATCCCTCTCCCGGGCGCGGTGGTGGATACTCTCACCATGCCAATGAAATTGGCTGTCTCATATGTAGCCGAGAACATTCTTTTCTGGGCAGGTTACCCTATTGCTCGTACTGGCGTTATACTGCAAATTGGGCAATACAAGCTGCTGGTAGCGGATGCCTGCGCCGGCTTGCACACATTGTTTACGCTTGAAGCGTTAGGGTTGCTTTACCTCAACATCATTCGGCACGACTCGCTGTTCCGTAACATTACCCTCGCCATCCTGATCGTGCCGATCTCTTTTACCGCCAACGTCATCCGTGTAATGGTGCTGACACTGATAACCTACCATTTTGGCGATGAAGCGGGACAGGGTTTTTTGCATGGCTTTGCTGGAATGGTGCTCTTTCTCAGTGCGCTCCTACTGATCATTGGGGTGGATTCACTTTTCCAAGTTGCCCTAAAACTCCGGCGTGGCTATGGTAGCGTGCCTGGCGCAGCGTGAAACGATGAATATCTGGTTTAGAAATTTTGCTCTTCTAATGTTGATGCTCGCTGCCTCCGGCCTTGCACTCGCGTTGCGCCCGACTCACAAGATTGCCGAACAAGGTCCGGCCATAGATCTGGAAACAATGATACCGCGCGTGTTTGGCGATTGGCGTGAAGAGCTGCATAAATCGATACAAATCGTCGATCCGCAGCAGCAGGAAATGATAGACATGATATATACCCAGACGCTTAGCCGCACCTACGTGAACAGCCGTGGCTACCGTATCATGCTCGCGATAGCCTATGGGAACGACCAGAGAGATTCAATGCAAATGCACTACCCCGAGGTTTGCTACCCGGGTCAGGGATTTTTGGTGAAAGAGAAACAACGGGGAATCCTCACCACTGAAAACGGCTTAATCCCGGTAACCCGCATTCTGACCAGCCTTGAGCAGCGCATTGAACCCGTTACCTACTGGACAATAGTTGGCGGCAAGGTATTTCAGAGTGGTATCGAGAAGAAGCTTGCCGAACTAAGCTACGGTCTATACGGTAAGATCCCCGACGGCATGCTGATCAGAGTGTCTTCAATCGACCCGGATGTTCCCAACGCATACGAAATGCAGACTCAATTTTCTGATCAGATGCTTGGTGCTTTGACACCTGAATATAGACAAAAGTTAAATGGCAACCTTTAGCTCGACTAATCCCGCAAAAAAAATCGCACTTATTACCGGCATCACCGGACAGGATGGCGCTTATCTCGCCGATTTCCTGCTCAAGAAGGACTATATTGTACATGGAGTCAAACGTCGTTCTTCGTTGTTCAATACCGATCGAATCGATCACCTATATCAGGATCCGCACGTTTCGCAACGCAACTTTATTCTGCATTATGGCGACCTAACGGATTCTACCAACCTGATTCGTATTATCCAGCAGGTGCAGCCGGACGAAATCTATAACCTTGCCGCGATGAGCCATGTTGCGGTTAGCTTCGAAACCCCTGAATATACCGCCAACGCCGATGGTATAGGCACCCTGCGCATTCTCGAGGCCATCCGCATCCTCGGCCTTGAGAAAAAAACGCGATTCTACCAGGCCAGCACTTCTGAACTTTATGGGTTGGTGCGGGAAACGCCACAGAAGGAAACGACGCCCTTCTATCCTCGCAGCCCTTATGCGGTAGCTAAACTGTATGGCTACTGGATTACTGTTAATTACCGCGAAGCGTACGGTATATATGCATGTAACGGTATCCTCTTCAATCACGAGAGTCCCATTCGTGGCGAAACATTTGTTACCCGCAAGATCACTCGTGCACTTGCCCGTATCAAGCTAGGCCTGCAGAACTGCCTCTACCTTGGCAATTTGAATGCATTGCGCGACTGGGGTCACGCATGTGATTATGTAGAAATGCAGTGGCTGATGCTTCAACAGGAGCAGGCTGAGGACTTTGTTATCGCCACCGGCATTCAGTATAAAGTTCGCGATTTCGTTAATGCAGCCGCTGAAGAGCTTGGCATGCCCATCAGATGGAGTGGTATCGGCGTTGATGAAGTCGGAACGATTGAGCCGGTTTCTACAAACCGGCCACCACGCGTCATCGTCCGTGTCGATTCCCGTTATTTCCGATCAACCGAAGTCGAAACGCTTCTTGGCGATCCAACCAAAGCAAGGGAAAAACTTGGTTGGACTCCGAAGACCAGCTTTAAGGAACTCGTCAGAGAGATGGTGCGGGAGGATCTCAAAAGTGCTGAACGCGATGAACTCGTCAAGAAGCACGGGTTTACCGCCTACGATTATCACGAATAGGCGGTGCGATGGACAAGAATGAAAAAATATATATTGCCGGCCACCGTGGCCTCGTCGGATCGGCCCTCATGCGCAGCCTTGAGGCAAAAGGATGGACAAATCTTCTGACACGCACCCATGCCGAATTAGATCTTACTAACCAATATGCCGTCGAAACTTTCTTTATACGGGAAAAGCCCGATTATGTCTTCCTGGCGGCTGCGAAGGTTGGCGGCATTTTCGCCAACAACGCCTATCCCGCTGAATTTATCCGCGACAATCTTGCTATTCAGACTAACATAATTCACGAGGCTTACCGCAACGACGTCAAAAGATTGATGTTTCTGGGTTCGAGTTGCATTTACCCCAAGCTCGCCCCACAGCCCATGAAGGAAGAATACCTCCTCACGGGCCCGCTAGAAGCTACTAACCGGCCTTATGCTTTAGCCAAGATTGCGGGGGTGGAGATGTGCTGGAGCTACAATCGTCAATACGGCACGCAGTATCTGGCGGCAATGCCGACAAATCTCTATGGCCCCGGCGACAACTATCACCCCGAAAATTCACATGTCATTCCTGCGCTCATCCGAAAATTCCACGAGGCTAAGATCCGTAACAGTTCAACTGTTACGGTTTGGGGAACGGGCATGCCCAAGCGCGAGTTCATGTACAGTGAAGATATGGCGGACGCCTGTGTCCACCTGATGAATCTCCCGAGCCAGAAATTTTCCAGCCTGCTCGGCAGTAACGAATCGCAAACAGGTCGTTTCGAGCCACCGCTTGTAAATATCGGCGTGGGCGACGACATTTCCATTCGTGATCTGGCCTTAATGATTAGCAAAGTTATCGGCTTTAGAGGGCATCTGGTTTTTGATACCAGTAAACCTGACGGTACGCCAAGAAAGCTGATGGATACTACGCGCCTCAATAGCATAGGCTGGCATGCTCGCACACCATTGGCGAGAGGTCTTGCCATTGCATATGCCGGATTTGCCGACACGCTCGTTTCTGCCGAGTGAGTCGCAAGCCGGTTGTCGGACCCCCGCCGATGAAAAATCTGCGTGCCCAAAGCCTGACGGCATTGTTTTGGGGTACGGGAGGGTCGATTGCGAGGATGATCCTCCAATTAGCGGCTCAAGTAGTGCTGGCGCGCATTCTAGGACCTGCTGAGTATGGGCTTTTCGCCCTCGGGGTGATTGTAGTTGGAGTTAGTACATACTTCTCTGATATTGGTTTAGCGTATGGTTTAATCCAGAAGAAATCGGTTAGTGCGGATGATATACGTTTCGTGTGGACTTGGCAGTGCCTTCTGGGGATCTTGATATCGAGCGCCATTTTTTTTAGCGCCGGCACACTTGCGGGTTTTTTTGCCAAGCCCGAAGCGGAGTTCATATTTCGTTGGCTCTCCCTGGTCGTTCTGATCAATGCCGTCACTGCAGTTTCAGTCAATTTATTAAAGAAAGAACTTAATTACAAGCCATTGCAGCTCGCGCAGTTGTTCAGTTACTTCCTCGGGTTTGTCTGTATTGGCATCCCATTGGCGGCTGCCGGATATGGCGGCGCATCACTAGTGGTCTCCTGGCTTGTTCAATCGGGTGCCAATCTCGTTATCCTGTATTGGCACGTCCGGCACCCACTTACCTTTAAATTCTGGATTACAGATGGTAGGCAAATGCTTAGTTACGGTTTGACAGTTCTGGGAACCAATCTTGTCAACTGGGTATTAAATGGCGCGGACAAAATGTTGGTGGGGCGAATCTTCCCGGCCTACACGGTTGGCCTGTACACCACAGCATTCAATTTAGTAAACTCGCCGTCCTCCGTTCTATGCGTAAATCTTTCATCGGTAGTCTTTTCTGCGTGCGCCAGACTGCAAGATAACCACTCAGCGTTGCGTGAAGTCTTTCTGCGCATGCTCTCACTCATTATCTTGGTCAGTTTCCCACTATTTGTTATTATCGCAGTAGGAAGTGAGTTCGTCATAACGGCAATTTACGGAGCTGCATGGGTCGAGGCTGCTCAATTTCTGACCCCTTTCGCGTTGGCCATGCCATTCTTTCTGGTATGGTGCATATCAACTCCAATC
Organism: Pseudomonadota bacterium; assembly: GCA_030856655.1. GTDB lineage: Bacteria > Pseudomonadota > Gammaproteobacteria > Burkholderiales > Nitrosomonadaceae > Nitrosospira. Next base: position 11,533 of record JALYOY010000086.1, read on the forward strand.
CTCTGGAATTCGGGGCACACGAAGCTGGAGTTATGGTTGCAGCTTCCTCTGGTTTTTATATGGTTGGCTGTACTCTACGCCGTAGCAAATTCGTCATCTGAGACGGTGGCCATTGTGGCGGCGTCCTTGTTTGCGGTGCGTTGTATAGTCATGGTTCTCGCGGTTGGAAACGTTCTCCGGATCTCCCCCTCGTCTCTTTTTCGCGCAATACGTGGTGGAATTGTGCTCACTCTGATCATGGCGGTAATTTCGATCTTGTTAAAGATGAGCATAGCTGCCTTTGACATTGATGTGCTAGCACAACTCTTTCTGATGCTGGGGGCTGGGGTAGGTGCGTACCTGATGAGTTTTTTTCTTCTTGCCCCTGTGCTTGTGGACGAATCACTAGGTACTTATATTGCACAATTAAACGATCAGTTGCCGCGCTGGGCCAAGCCCATTTTCAAGTGCCTGTTAAGAGAACGAAAGAAATGATAGAGCAAATTTTCGGGTTTTCAATCTATCTCGGCATTGCTTTGGCCTTGGCGGTGGCATTTACGCTTGGACTTGGGTTAATGCTGCACGTTGGAACCGGTATTCGTAAAGAGCCTCTTCCTCTGATTTTCTTCGGGATCATCGCAGCGATTATGGTTCCGCCAATCGCAACCGGCCGTTTTATCTCCGCCGGTATGGGGATAAGCGAAGCCTCATTTGAGGATATCGGCTCCTCCTTCTGGATCAACCGCCTGCTTACAGTAGGAATTCTTTTACTGTGTGCCGAGCGTTTCGTCCGTTTCATTATGCGTCGTGAATGGACACGTATTCATAGCTGGGCGCTGTTGTGGGCATTCATGGCCTTCGGTTTAACCAATCAGATTCTCAATGGGATCTTTGGCTCCTATCCATTTTTCGAACATAAGGTGCTATATGCTCCCTTGCTTTATTTTAGTGTATTTCTTGTTGCTCAAAGCCAACCGGAACGCTGCTTCCTTTTTGTACGATCAACCCTGCTGTTTTTCCTCGTCTGCAGCGCCCTTGCCGCAATACTAATGCCGACAGTAGTCATCGACAAAGCGTATGTCGGTGGTATATTGGGTGTCCCGATCCGCTACTATGGTTTGGCAACGCATGCCAATACGCTGGGACCGCTGGCAGTCGTGTTCATGATCTGCCTCTGGCGTTTTCCCTTCGGCTCGCGGTGGGTCAACCGTTTTTCCTGGTTCCTGGCACTCACCTCGCTTATTCTGTCGCAGTCGAAGACCACCATTGCTGCCGCTTTAGTGATAGGGCTTTTCCTGGCAATTTATCGGTACTATAACCAACTTGTTGAATCGTCGCCGACAGGACGTTCCGGCCTGCTTATCGCCATCATGGCTTGCGTTTGTTTTTCCCTTACCGCGGCGATTTTCTCGACCTGGCTTGGCGCCGATGCCGTTGAAAGATCGATCAACCAGCTAGATCTAGCCAGGGGCGGACAGCTCACATCGTTTACCGGGCGTACGAGGATTTGGATTCTAGCCTGGGAGGAGTTTCTAACCAGCCCTTGGTTTGGCCATGGACCTTCAATTTGGGGCGATTACTACCGATTCATGATAGGTCTTAAGGCCGCTTATAGCGCCCATAATCAAGTCCTACAGTCGTTAAGTAGTGCTGGCCTATTGGGCTTCGCGGGCCTAATTTTCTACGCCTCGATGCTGGTCATCTATGCCGTGAGGGCTGCGCCCTTATCCGGAGGGTTATCTGTCGCGCTCGTAGGTCTGATGCTCTTAAGAGGTTTTCTCGAAGCTCCCTTTACTTCTTCGAATGCCATTACGTCCGATTTCTTCGTCCACTTACTGGCGCTAGTAGCCTGTGTTGGCTTTCTGTCCCCAAAGCGGCTTGAACCAATGCTGACACCCCATAAGCACGCTATGCCCGGAACAGGCGGGGTACGTTATGCCGATTGGAACGCGGTTCGAAAGACCGTGCCGTGAAGATCGTTGATAGCAGACAAGAAATCAGTTCTTAAGAAAGCAATGATGCCTGCTTCGGATTCTTGGGGGCTCAGGATTCATCGGGACTATTTAGGTAGCGTACAAGCAAAGCCTTTTGAACCTAGTCGTCCAATTAAATATTTTCAATGAAATTTTCGATTATTACCATTTGCCGGAACAGTGAAAAGGTTCTTCCCCAGGCGATGGCGTCGCTGGCTGCGCAATGTTACAAAGACTACGAGTGGGTTGTGATCGATGGCGCTTCCACCGATAGCACGCTAAAAATTGCGCAGTCCTTCTCTGCGGCGCCGATGCTCCTGATTAGCGAACCCGACGACGGCATTTACAGTGCAATGAACAAGGGCGTGGCGAATGCTCGAGGGGATTATCTATTCTTCCTGAATTCCGACGACAGCCTGAACGATTGCGAAGTGTTGGCAGATGTGGTTAAAGAACTGGATGCGGATCCATTGATAGATCTCCTTTATGGCGACGTGATCTATAAGCGTGAAGGTAGTCGAGTACTCCGAACGTTTGCGCACATTGACGCCCATACCTTGCCTTTCGAGGATCTTTGTCACCAGGCCGTATTTGCGCGGAAATCTTTATTCGAGCGAATTGGCAGATTCAATGAGCAATTCAAAATTAATGCCGATTACGATTGGCTGATTCGTGTCTTCCGGAGTGGAGCCCGGCTGTACAGAATTTCTCGCACGATTGCAGTTTTTAATGTCGGCGGTGCTCATACACAGAACCCGGCCCAGGTGGCTGAAGAGCGCCGCGAAGTCCGATTGCAATATCTTTCCCCGGCGGCGCTCTCTCTTGGTAGCCTGCATCGAAAATTGATACACCGTTGGCACCGGCACTTCCGAGCGCATCCCCTGGGGCGACAGCTCATCAAGGATTGAGTGCATGTCTGAAGTAATTCTTCTTTCGCACGGTTTTCAGCCGGAATACGAGGCGGGTTTCGCCAACGGTATAGCGCGCAATGGTATAACAGTTACGCTGGTGGGATCTGATACCACTCTAATTGATCGGCTTGAGCCTAGCGTTCGTTATATCAACTTGCGTGGTAGTCATCGCACTAGCCGGCTTCGTATTGAGAAGGCTCGTAACCTGATACGCTATTTTTTTGCTTATTGTTTTCTTCTTTTTCGCCATCGTGGGACGGCGGTTCACGTTACCGGCCTGTTCTCTACCGGTAGCCTCTGGATATCGTTAATCGAGGCCTGGGTAACGCGCCTGCTAACGGGCGGCTATATACTCACGGTGCATAATCTGCTTCCCCATGACCGGCATACCTCTGTCAACACCAAGTTGAGTTACTGCATTTATCGTTCCGCCAGATATTTAATGGTTCATACGCATCGGATGCGGCAAGATCTTTGCCGGTATTTTGCGGTCGATCCCGATAGAGTAGTCGTTGTAGAACATGGGATTGATAGATTGCTTCCGGACATCGGGGGCGCGCGCGAAATGATGCGGGCAAAACTTGGGATTCGCCCTGCGGAACGTGTCCTGTTATTTTTTGGAGCGATTGTCCGGTACAAGGGCTTGGACGTTTTGCTTCGAGCATTTGCATTGCTCACTACCGAGACAGTCGACCGTCTCGTTGTCGCGGGAAGATGCCGGGATCGCAGCCTTTTTCTGGAGTTGCAGGCCATCTTGGAAGCACATCCCAGGCGGGATGCCATCATATGGCGCGACGGCTATGTTGATGAGAAAGAGGTTGCCCCGATATTTCACGCCGCCGATGTGCTGGTCATGCCTTATCGCCATATTGACCAGAGTGGTGTGATTTTCATGGCGCTTGCAACCGGCCTGCGGGCGGTGGTTACAGACGTCGGCTCCTTGCCTGACTATGTCCCTGGGGGATCCAGGGCGGTGGCTCGCGCGGGTGACCCGGAAGCACTTGCATCCTGCATCAAGGAGGTGATCGGCACCCCCACCGGGAATACTATCATTCATGGTGCGGAACAGTATTTATGGCATCGCACCGTGGGACCGATCCTCGGTTTTTATGACCGTAACTGAGGGAAAAAAGTCCTAGGACAACTACTTATAGGCTTGAGGTTGCTTTTATGTATAAGAATTGCTGGGGTGCACGGTCGAGGGCGCCGAAACGATAGAGCTGCTTCCGATTGACGTCTCGCCTTGAAACGGGTGGTCGGCTTTACTAATTATTTCTTGTCGAAAAGCCGCTGAGTAGACGAGCATGAAACCTTATTCTCTTGTCGCATCAGCCACTTGACTGTTGGTGATCTCTCGCTCGAGCGATTTGAGAGCTTGGACGCGGTATGTTTCCCTTGCAATGTTCGAAACCGCACAGCTTGCCCCACCTTTTGGAGTCACAATGCTACCTTCCCAATCAAAACAAATATTACCAATTTTGTCTGGTTTATCCAAAAAGGCAATCAAGAAAAGCTTTAGATTTTTTGGGTTTGAGCTAACGCGTTACCGAACACCTTACAAAGGACCAAGCCCTCTTTTACATCATAAAATAGACCTGCTTTTCGATGTCGGAGCTAACATCGGGCAGTACGCGTTGTCGTCAAGAGGAGAAGGTTACTTGGGAAAGATAATTTCTTTCGAGCCCTTGTCTACGGCACATTCCGTCTTGAAAGAAACCGCCAAGTCTGACAGTTTATGGGTAATTCACGAAAGATGCGCCATCGGTGCTACAAATGGCGAAATTGAAATAAATATCGCGGAAAATTCTTATAGCTCATCAATCTTGCCAATGCTTCAGGCGCACTCAGACGCAGCGCCTCAGTCAGTATATGTCGGGAGAGATTCGGCGAAGATTATTGCTCTTGATTCGATTTTTTATGATTATCGAACGGCAAAAGAAAGGGTGTTTTTGAAGATAGATACGCAAGGTTTCGAAAGAGCGGTTCTGGAAGGGGCAAAAAATTGTCTGAGAGATATCCAAGCAATCCAGCTTGAGCTAAGTCTTGTTGCGTTATATGAAGGACAGGAACTCTATGACTACTTCTTTTCATATTTAAAAAACGCTGGATTCGAGATTTGGTCACTTATTCCTGGTTTCACAGATCCACGGACCGGGCAATCACTCCAATTTGATGCGGTTTTTGTAAGACCCCTACCGCACTAACTTCGCCGCAGCCTTTATCCGGGGGTGGTTTGTCCCAGTTCCGGCAGGCACATAATTTTAAGGAGTTACTGATGACTAAGTCTATTGCACTGGGCCTGCTCACTTTCTTGATTTCATGGTTGCCGAGTTCAGATGCAAAAGCTCAGCAAGAGGCAATTCCACTCCAATATTTTGGGCTGCATATCCATCGCGCCGATCAAGGAACAGCTTGGCCAAACGTACCATTCGGAAGTTGGCGACTATGGGACGCCTACGTGGATTGGCCCCACCTCGAACCGAGCCGCGGGAAGTGGGATTTTTCGCGGCTGGATCGTTATGTTGCAATGGCCAAACTGCAAAACGTCGACATCTTGCTGCCGCTGGCTAACAGTCCACGGTGGGCAGCAGCGCGCCCTAATGATCGAAGCGCTTATAATAAGCCAGGCTATCCCAGTGAGCCCGCCAATATTGAAGATTGGCGCCGTTATGTCAAAACGGTTGGGGAGCGCTACAAGGGACGCATCCGCCACTATCAAATCTGGAACGAACCCAACAGCAAACTCTTTTTTTCGGGAAGCCCTGCAAAGCTCGTCGAGCTAACATGCGAAGCGTTTCAAATATTAAAGTCAATCGATCCCCTGAACCAGGTTGTTTCCGCAGGCTCGACTCCCGGCGCAAAAGACCACCTTGGTTATTTGAATCACTTCCTTGCTTCGGGGGGGAAAAACTGTATCGATATCGTCGGTCATCATTTTTATGTTCCACTTTCAGACCCCCAGGCAATGGTGCCATTGATCCGAGAAGTTCGTAGCATAATGAAAAAAAATGGCGTCAGTCAAAAGCCGCTATGGAATACGGAAACCGGTTGGTGGTTCGCCCATAGCGACGGCACTCCGGAGCATCAGATCGTTCCGAAAGGCGGCTGGAAAAAGATGTCAATGGATGAAAAAAACAATATTGTGTTCAGGGCGTTCGCTTTAGCGAGAGCTGAAGGGGTGGAGCGCTTTTTCTGGTACGCGTGGGACAACCGGGCCATGGGATTTATTGAGCCGACAACAAAAACCCCCAAGCCTATCGCCGAAAAATGGCGTAGCGCAGTTAATACCCTGCTTGGGGCGACCGATTTACGCTGCACACAGGATGGCAGTGTTTGGCGCTGTGACTATATAGGATCAGATGGGGTTAGGACACAGGTTTCCTGGACAACTGAACCTTGATAGCGGATAAAGATAGAAGTTCTACTTTGTTTGTCTTTTTAAATCTCTTTGGGTCATATTCCCCGCCGCTTGCGCGTCGTAAATTGACCAAACGTTATGAGTAATACACCGCCCCTTAATTTGTTATCGCCGAGAGGAACAAAAATGCGGGTCTGTTTTGTGACGAATTTTATCACACCTTATCGAAAAACCTTCTTCGAGAAGCTCTGTGCCAATTCATGCCATGATTGGCTGGTGTTAAGAGGTAAAGTTGGAGAGGAAACGGGTCGTCCCGACTACAAGGGAAGTATCGCGGTGCCTACAAAAGAAGTCGAGAATATTGAGCGTGGCTGGGGACCGTTCACTTTACGTTTCCAGAAAGGAGCTCTTTCGTCAGTTCGCTCGCACAATCCGGATACACTGATACTGCTGGGTATGGCAGGCAATGTTTCGAATTGGCTGATGATAATGTGGGCACGATTGACCGGCCGCCGCGTCCTGATTTGGGCCAGCGGATGGGAGCCGCAAAGAGCAGGTAGCATGTCGCTTTGGATAAAAAAAAGGCTGATGAGGACATATTTCGGAATGGCGCATAAGTGCCTGCTCTATAGTACGAAAGGAATGAGATACCTGGAGTCAACGGGTGTCTGCCGCAAGAATTTGGAGATTTGCTTCAATGGTATCGAGATTGACAACATGGTGGCTAATGAAAAGCAGATCCTTATAGAAGCGAATGCCATACGTGATAGAGAAATCCAGCCAAATGATTTCGTTTTTCTTTACGTCGGAGGTTTGTTGAAAGAGAAGCGCATTGAACTATTGCTTGACGCCTTCTCTTCGATTCAACAATCGACTCCCTCCGCGAGACTCTGGGTCGTGGGCGACGGGCCTGATGGCGCTCACATCAAGGCGTACGCGGAAAACTTGGAACTGGAAGGGGTTAGATTTTTCGGCCGGATTGTTGAGGGCGTTGATTCTTTTTTTGCCGCTGCAGACGTCTTCGTGCTTCCCGGTTTAGGGGGCCTAGCGTTTAATCAAGCCATGTATTGGCGTACCCCCTGTATCGGTAGTGAGGCAGATGGCACGGAGGATGATCTTGTAATCGACGGTAAGACGGGTTTTCGTTTCGAACAAGGTGATCAGGAGTCGCTTCAGACCGTGATGCTAGATGCTATAAGACTCCCTCGCGCGCAACTAGCGGAAATGGGTGCTGAGGCACGCAAGGTCATTGTCGAGCGAAGCAACGTGAACCAGATGGTTGCGGTGTTTAATCGTGCTCTAGAGGAGCTGGACTTTCCTGGGAGCGGGCGTGCTCAGAATTCTAGTCGTTCATAACTCCTACCAGCAACCCGGCCGTGAAGACTCGGTTGTTGAATCTGAAATAGCTCTGCTGCGTTCCGTAGCTAAGACATTGTGGAGTACCAGTTGCAGCACTGGGCGCGTGCTTCCGCAGGATGTGTGTGCATAGTCAAGCCCAAGGACGTGACCGCTGTCGCGCACAAGCTGCCGCGGCTGGTCTACCCAACGC
>JALYOY010000099.1 GCA_030856655.1 Pseudomonadota bacterium
TCCGGCGGCACTGCTGTTTGTGATCCTGGATCCCGCCTCGCGCCGCTGGCTGCGCCGTCCGCAGCCATATCTCGCCGCTGCACTTGCCCTGCTGCTGTTTTCGCCCGTCATCATCTGGAATATGGAAAACAACTGGGCCTCGATTATGTTTCAGTCAAACCGGGTCAAGGGAGGAGGTGAAGATCAATTCGCGGTACACCAATTATTTCTCCATCTTATGGTTCTGTTGACGCCAGTAGGCTTGCTTGCCGCAGTCATGGCGTTGTGGCCGGCGGCCGAACGCGACTACAGCACCTATGCGCGCAGGCGTCGCCTATTCGTACGAGTCTTCGCCGGCGTGCCACTGGCAGTGTTCTTCGCTCTCAGTATTTCCGAGTCACAGCGGTTTCACTGGACTGGGCCAGCATGGCTTGCGCTGCTGCCAACCATGGCGTGGTTGATGGGCCAGGCGGGCGATTTCAGTACCCTCGCACGCCGTGTGAGAGCGGCCTGGAAATCCACCATTGCGGTTTGCATCTTTCTCTACGCATTCGTACTGCACTACGTGGTGCTCGGCATCCCCGGCATCCCATATAACGTTTTGTCGGAACACTATTTCTGGCGCGAGGCCACAAGGGAAATCGAGCAGGTTGTAGCGGAGGTTCGACAACGGACTGGGCAAGAGCCCATTGTGGTAGGCATGAGTAAATGGTCGGTGGCCGCCGCCCTGTCCTTTTACAACCGCAGTGGCAAGCCAATGGAGATACGCTCGCGCAATATGTTTGGCGACACCGGTGCCATGTACGATTTCTGGTATCCATCCCAGCCACCCACGTCCCGGCCAATCATCTTAGTGGGCATGAGGAACCATGAGCTCGAGCGTACCCGAAGAATTCATGACATTGACCGGATGCTTGTGCGACCCGGCCCGATACGGGAGCAAGTAGCCATGCGCGACGGCAAGCCTCTGCGGCGGATATATTACCGCATTGCACAGGGGTATTTGGGTAAAGATCCTTAATTTTCTCCAGAAACAGAGGCTTATCATAGACTCATTACTTAAAATGCCATATTTCTTTTTACCAACCAATCGCAACATATATCAGCGTATCACTCCACGTCGCAACAACTGCCACGAAACCTTAAAACCCCATAGCACCGGATGTCGCCGCAACATGGGCGTCACCTCAACGCGAACGCCAGTATGGCGTTCGATCTTCCATGCAGCATAACTAATGCTGTCGCTGAAGGTGAATGCCGCCTTTGTCAGCCGTAGCACAGACAGGACTGTTCCCTGCCAGCGCCGTAATCGCCAGCGCCATGGCGCACGCCGACGGTCCGCTGCATCGATCAGGCACCGATAGCGTCCGTCCGGCAGCATCTCCAGCATTCCCACCAATGCCGGTGCAGCATGCTCAGTCAACCGTATGTAATCATCCAGATTGATCTGAGCAAGCTGTTGCGCCCGCGTTGCACGTTCGGGCCGTAGTTCGGCCGCATAGGTCTGCGTCAAACCGTTGATCCAGATTTCTTCGACACTCACCACCGATGAGTTCAGCATGGGAAGACTGGATTTGAGAAATGTCACTACAGCGCGAGCCTGCGCATTGTAAATACGCTTGCGGATGGTCTCGTTACGCGCATACAACAATCGGGAAGGTTGAGCAAAGCGTGCCCACAGATACGGGTGAAACCAACGCCAGGTTCCTTGCTCAAAGTCTGCCATTGAGACTACGGCATATTTGGCGCGGAATTTCTTTTCCTGCTTATCTTCCTGTGCGGATACCTCAAGATAAAACACATTTGGTGCCAACCACGCATTTAGGTAACCAAGATAGCGCTCTGGGTAAGCTTTACTGTAGCTGTTCACGATAGCGTAGAAATCTACGACCCCATCACCGAGCTCATGGGACCGCAGGCAGGACCCATAAAGAAGAATGGCCTCCAGCGATGAGCCGAACCGTAATTTCAATGCTTCAACCAGAACAAGAAAATCCGCCGATACAGCTCTTGAACTCAACGAAGCAATCTCAGCGACTAGGTCATTGGGGATATGTTGATCAAATATTGAGGCGTAGTCTGCCATTATTATGAGTTTACCTTACCAGATCCCAAGAAGATAATTGGCCCGGCTGCTGTGATACGCAATGGCCCATCCTCGCTTGATGCCCGGTAGGATTCGCCGTCGACGATGTAATCGTCATCTATCAACAGTTCCAGCGCTCCGGTATTGTAACTATGATAACCATCTTGTTCCTTAAGGGATTCCCCGCGGCCTGAAAGTAGCGCCAATAACGAGCGTAAGAAACGCTTCGGTTTCTGCCGGACGAATGTTATATGAAGCGGTTCCTCCTCCTG
>JALYOY010000158.1 GCA_030856655.1 Pseudomonadota bacterium
ATATAACGTTATCCCTCCCTACGGCCGATCCCATTACTATCCGGCGCGCGGCACAAGAATGCCTGCGGCGCGTGCCGTTGAAGCAAAAGCTGCGGTTGCTGGGCGTGCGGGCCAGCGCGTTATCTTCAAATAATGGCATTTCCGAGCATAATGACAAATCGCATCAAAGGGAATTGCCGTTAACTGTATTGTCTGTTGAACAATAGCTAGGCGCGTCGGAATTCTATCAGCCTGAGCCAATTGTCATCAAACGGTGCGGGTTCGAGGGTCTGGATACGGCGTATAAAGATGAGGCCTTATCGCTAAGGCCAACATAATGAAGTGACATTACTCGTTTGTGCTTTCTACCGCCGCCCACTTAGGGGGTTCGGTTCCTGCGCAGCCAGCGAAAAAAGAATACGTAAATAAAGGCTGGGACGAAAGGAAGAATCCAAGGGAACATCTGAGCAAGCCAGGCGGCATAGAAATTATCCATATAGCGGGACTTGGCGGAAACGCAGGCTTCCGCAGCGAGTTGGCGACAGGCAAGTTCGATTTCAAAAGAGACCTGCACATGGGCGCGCCAGAACCAATACGCCATCGATGCCGCAAAGATGATCAGCAGCAGCCTGAATAGCGTAACGTAGTTCTTTTGGGGCAATATTGGTTGCATTTTTTCCGCCCTCGCAGGTGCATTGAAGGACAGGAATTTCAGGGCGGCAGCAATCGCCAGGAACTCTACTCCTTATTAATCCCCTTGCCATCCTTCGCTTCGTTGGATGATGTGCTTTGAGTGAAATGGTGTCAAGTAATGAAGTCTGGAAACCAAGTACCGCAACAAGCGCAGTAACTGGAGTTCAGGCATTGCGAAAGCGCGTCCTTTTGACTAGCAGGATAGCCAAGAGCGGCAACGTAAAGCCGATGATGGTCACTGTAATCAGCAGTAGGCCGAGTTCACTATAATCGGCCGGCGTTGTGATCTGGCCGGTAACGGGATCCGTCACCTCACGGGTGACCACGAACCACTGGTTCAGGTACTTGGTTCCAAGCTGGGAAGCGGACAGGGCAAGATTTGTAAACGAGGCCATTACCGCGAAGAATGTGGCCTTGAGTTTTTCCGGTGCCGAGTTGGCGATCCATGCCAGCATCGGGATCATGGCAATCTGCCCGAGAGGCGACTCTAGCGCGGTATCGATAAGGGCAATAAACCGTGCATCCACGACACCACCGGTGAGAGACGCGGTCCATTCATGCAAGCCGAAATACATGCCAACGATGGGCACTGATAGTAGCGTTCCGGCGATGGTGAGGGCGCCAATAATGTAGGCAATCGAGCGCTCGGCCATGAAACGGCGAAAAATGAACATTCCGGCAAGTGTCAGGATTGCCCCGACCAGCGACAATGTGGCGAGAAACTGTTGATCGAAACCCAGATCGTCGATCATCCACCACGTCGAGCCGGCGCCCGGTCCTGGAATGGCACGGAACACAAATATCAGAATCGCTGTACCAACCAGCACGTTGCGCGCCTGGGGTTCAAGTTCGCCAGTCAATCTCCACATCAGAAATAGTACGATTGCCATCGAAACGCAGAAGACGATTTCTTCTGCGCCAGGGACACGGCTAAGACCGACGCTCAAAGATATCAGGGTAAAGGCGAGTCCGCCGCCGAGAATCCACCAGTTGATGGGAGGCGGATCGGTATAAGCGCCAAGCAGTGCTTCACATTCCAGACGGCTATGTCCTTGTGCTGCGAGCCGCGCCATATCGCGCCGCCGCAGCCAGGTGGCGAATAAAACACCGAAAACTGAAGCCAGGGGAATTATCAATGCGAGTTGATAAACGAATAGATAGGTGGCCGCTTTCTCCGCCTCGGGCAATTCGCCGACGCCATGCAACAGGAAGACATTCGCCACCGAGACTAGAATTCCACCACTGATGATGGCAACGCGCCCGAGTGTCTGCATAGTGACGTGCATTGATTTGCGATCCTCGAGCCTTATGGGCTCTCCATAGGTATTTACTCGCGGCACGGCTTCGACCGTCATGGCATCCGCAACAACATCCTGAAGTACATAGCCGATTGGCGCGAGTAGTGCCGCTGTCACGTACCAGGCTTCCACGGTGGCCATGGCGCTCATCGCGTCGGTGTGTCCGAGCAGCCCGATCATGATCAGCAGGCTCAGCGTGATGAGGCTTGCACCCAAATAAACGAGCAGACTTTTCCAGCGCCATACCAGATCCACCAGATGGCCGATTGGCATTTTCAACGCCCACGGCAGCATCATCCAGAACCCGAGCGCCGCCAGAAATTCAGCGGAAAGTCCCAGCCGCTCCTTAACGTAAAACGTGCCAACGATTCCTGTCAGGCCCGAAATACCGGCGGCGGCGTAGACCATGAGCGGTGGCAGATATGACAACCGCATTTCTCGTCCCAACGCGAGGATATTGGCGTCGAACCAGCGACTCATAGCCGGGAAAAATCCGGTCGTCGGGGGCGCGTTTGTCATAACGATGGGCTCTTCATGATATTTTTTTGTTATCTGTTTTGGGACGCATTAAAGCTTCGTTGCGGACGCTTCTTAGGGAGATGCGCCGGATTACGCTAGCTAATCCGATCTACCGACCGCGGAAATCCTCTTTCTGATGCGGTTCCAGTATGCTGTTCCGACGTATCCACTGGCGCCGGTAAATACCGTTAGGGCTATCACGCGGTACACAACGCTGCGGGGCGCCTTGATATTGACCGCCGGGTCGAGCAAGTCAGGAGCGGTTGCGACACGTTTGAGGGTCTCGCCGGCCAATAAAATTGGCCACATGCAGGCCAAGCGCTGGCGAATCTCGGAGCGAGGTATCGCCATGGTATAACGCCAGCCTTGATCCAGGTGTTCCACGGCGAGCCTGACAAGTCGGGCCAGGATTGGGCGGAATTGCGCCAGATTGTCTGGGTTCAGCAAATCCGTGGGTTTCAATCCGGCTTCTTCCAGGAGCGACTCCGGCACATAGCAGCGGCCATTATGCAGGTCGCGGGCGATATCCTTTACGATGTTCGTAAGTTGCAACCCTTTTCCAAATCTCACTCCGATTGCGGACATCTCTGCGACATTCCATTGGGCCATTGCCGACCGATGCGCGCAGATCATTCTGGTCCAGAATTCTCCGACGCAACCGGCGACATAGTAAGTATACCGGTCCAATTCGTCCAGTGTGGACAATGCGGTAAGTTGCTCTCTGGACTCGCCGGGGAAGCGGATCAAATCCATTTCCATTCCCTCAGGCAGCACCTCCATTAACCATTGGATCCGCTTCCGGTCATCGGCAGAGTATGTCTTATATAGCTTCAAACAGTCTTCCAATCGCTGCAGAAGAATGCTTTCCGCAGAATCTTTCTGATGAGGAATGAGCGTGGTTTGAATCTCCTGAACAGCCTTCCAGTCAATTTCAGTAGTTCGAAATTGCGCACGGAACTGATTCAGGTATTTAAGGCGCTGCTCACGGCCGATGAGGTCTGTATCGGCGATGGTATCGGCTGCGCGCGCGAAAAGATACGACAGTCCCATCTGGCTGCGGACGTCTGCCGGCAGCACGTTAAGCGTGAGATAAAACGAACGGGAGACCTGTTTGAGGATATCGTGAAGAAGTTCGCGTGTGACGGTATCAGTACTCAAGGATAGGAATTCCGAAGCCCCTCAATCAAATAGCGCGAACATTACACGTTGCCGAACCCGAAGGTCAAGACGTTGTGTTATTCAAAACGGTATTTCGTATTTCGTATTTCGTATTTCGTATTTCGTATTTTGGGGAGGGGGAGCTTCGGTTTTGAACGGATGGGATTAGCTAGCTATACCATAATAAGACGCGATGATTTGAAGTGTAAGTAAAATGCAGGCAAATTCTTACTATGCTGTTTGTGTAGGATGGCAAGCGTAGCGTAACCCATCAATCAAAATATACATTAATGGATACTGCGCTCCCGGATGGGGAAACAGGCGCCCGACCAATTAGCGGGAATTAGAGCAGAGCATGGTCAGCGCACCTGTTGCGACGGGCCGTCTTACCTGCCGTCAAGTATGCGCCGTCGCGTATTGCGACCAACCAAGCTAAGCGCGCGCGGATGCCCCCGCTTTCTCCCTGCGCCTGACACATAGCGCAACCAGAGCCATTCCCGCCAGCATCATCGCGTAGCTCTCCGGCTCTGGTATGGCGGTGATCATTCCGACTTCGCCGTTGAGGCTCACCAGGTACAGATTGCCGAAACCATCCTCGCCAAATGAAGAAATGCCTCCGGAAATACCGGTTGGAGACAGCAGTTCGGCGGTTCGGTCGGTGACTTCCGCATCGGTAATAGCGGAGCCGGTAAAGCGGAAAGACATTACCTTGTCAGTAACGAAATCGGCGAAGAAGTAAGTGCCTTCCAGCCCATCGATCAGCGATCCACGGTACACATAGCCGCCGGTAACTGAGGCGCTCTCGCCATTATGATCATATTCGAAGATCGGCAGCGCGTGGTTTGCAATCGGTGGATCGTTGGGAAAATTTAACTGCGTTCCTTCGAACGTGCGCCAGCCATAGTTGGCGCCAGCGGCACCGATATTGATCTCTTCGCGGTCGTTCAAACCGACGTCGGCGATATAGAACGTGCCGGTTTCCCGGTCGAAACTGTCGCGGTACGGATTACGTAATCCGGAAGCGTAGATTTCAGGATTGCCAGCCTCCAGATTGCCCGCAGGAATCGCATAGCCATATTGTGCGGGATCCCCGGGGGAACGGTCGGCCGAAACGTCGAGGCGTAGTATCTTGCCGAGATTGCTGTCAAGGTTCTGACTGGTAGTTCGGTTGAAGGCGGCGCCGTCGCCGGAGGCAATGTAAAGGTTGTCAGCCTCGCCTGGGCGAAAGCCCATCCATCCCGCCTTATGGGAGGCAGACCCGGCAGGTTGGTCGATGGTGATCACGGTCTGCGCGCTGGAGGCATCCGCCACGTTCGACTGTACGGTGGGGACCTGATAGGTGGCAACCACCGTATCGAGGGTGGTGTTGTCTATGTAATTGACATAGAAACGCCGATTGTCCGCGAAGTTCGGATCGAATGCCATCCCAAGCAGGCCGCGCTCGCTCGCCGTATTGACCGAATCGGATATGTCGAGAAAAGGAGTTGGCAGCACCGTCCCGTTTTCAAGGACCTTGATCAAGCCACCTTGCTCGACAATGAACAGCCGCGAATCCCCTTCGGGGGCGGTGACGAACAAGGGCCGGTCAAGACCGGTGGCGACGATCTGGGTTTGGAGTGCGGGAACCGGTGTTGCCCAAGCGGTAGCGGCAAATGCTCCAGCGAATAGAGTGAAAAATAATTTGATCATGATAGCTCCTTAAACCGAGTTGTACGGGCGGGCATCGCTCCACAGTTGGCCTTTCGCTGGATTTCTGCCAAGTAAACCCCCTTTCTGCCAAGTAACGATGTTAATCCTACGAAGAACTTTACTTCCTGTATATAGGCCGATCTACCTATATTGACGCGATAAGAGACGCGTCAGCAAATAAAAA
Organism: Pseudomonadota bacterium; assembly: GCA_030856655.1. Lineage (GTDB taxonomy): Bacteria > Pseudomonadota > Gammaproteobacteria > Burkholderiales > Nitrosomonadaceae > Nitrosospira. The sequence goes on from JALYOY010000158.1 coordinate 5,521, forward strand.
TTAAGTTGCTATACTGGGTTCTAATTGTCTCTATTACTGGAGGCCGCATGATTCATGAGGTAAGGGGCGATATTCTGTTGAGCCACGCTCAAGTCATTGCTCATGGGGTTGCTCCCGATGAGCATTTCGATCAAGGCCTGGCCCTGAGCCTAGGTGAGCAATGGCCGGCAATGGTCAAAGATTTCCGGCACTTTTGCCACACCGCGCAGCCAAAATCCGGCCATGCATGGGTGTGGTCGGGTGCGATGAGTAAACGTATCATCAATCTGCTTACTCACGAAGCGCATCAAAGCCGGGGCATTGGACCAGGGCGCGCCAGAACCGAGTATGTCAATCATGCGCTGCGTGAGCTCCGTTATCTGCTTGAATATGATGAGTTCGCCAGCTTGGCGTTACCGCGCGTCGGGACGGGCGCGGGTGGTCTGGAATGGGATGTGGTGCGGCCGCTGATTGATCGTCACCTTGGCGAGTTGGCGCTACCAATTTACATCTATACCCATTACGAGAAGGGGGTTCAGGCCGCAGAACCAAGGCCGCGATGACCCTCCGAAAGGAAGTAAGAAATCGCCGATATTCGCGCCTTGACCATCGCCTCGCGCACGTGCCATTACAATACGGATGCGGCGGGGTTAGCCGAAGTGCAATTATGGCATCTTCATGATGGGGCGTAAGTGCAGTGTCCGCTCGGGCGGGCCCGGCAGGAATGGCGTTGGTTTGCCAGCAACCCAGTCGGTATGCCCGCTGCCATAATATGGTGAGAGCGGATGCCCGCTCTGCCCGCCGGCCATTTCGAAATAGCCATGCTCTTCATCGCCTGGGGAGACCGCGAACCGTTCCGAAGCGCCGAAGGCTGGGGACTGCACGCGCGGCATATTGTTGTCTCCGGGCAACGCCTCCTTCGGCATGTCCAGCCAGTTCGCGATAAATTCCGGTAGAGCATGGCTGAACGGATGCCGAATGCGCGCGGTATTGCGCTCGCCCCAACTGCGTGCCGCAATGCCGCCCGGTTGGGCCCGCATATGCTCGGCCACGCGCTTGGCGCACGTGCCGAGCATATCCTCCCAATCTGTGTAACCTGGTGGTAACAAGTGTTGCGGACGACGCTCGATCAATGTCCACACCGCATGTTCGGCCTGGCTTAACTTCGGCAGCACAAAGTCGGGGTCGCTGCGTCGGACTGTGGCGGCAAAACCGTCGAGTACATTGTCTATGACTTCCTGGCGGAATGCGCGTACTACACGGTAGGCAATCGATGCCGTTGCCGCATGCCCACTCCAGTCACCTAGCGCCTGTTCCAACTCGGCGCGCCACGGCGCCGCTTCTGTCCGGCTCAAGGTCGCTTCGAGGAGTTGTTGCCAGCGCGCCAGGAATAACGCACGATCATCGAGTTGAATCGCGAGCATGCTTGTGGGTGAGAAGTGCTCGTGTTCGCGCAAGCTGTCGCGGATCTGCTTTGCGCGCGCACCGAGGTCGTAGCCGCCGTCGCCGATCCGATCGAGCAGGAGGTCGTCGACAGTACGCGCATTCGCGCTCCAAAGGCGCCGCCCCGGCGGATCAATGATTAGCGGGTACTGCTCGGGCATGAGCCAACCGTTCCATCCGGTGTTCGGCGCACTCCAGTCCGCCGGAAGCGTCGGGTCATAGCCGCCGATGCGCGCTGGAATACGGCCCGCAATGGTCCAGGCAATTTTGCCTTTTCGATCACCGACGATAAAGTTTTGCGCCGGAATACCCGCATTCTGTGCAATGGTGATTGCTTCGTCTACAGTTTCTGCCTGTTCCAACAGGGCGAGTTCCATATTCACCGCGCCCGGACGGTGCGCGGTCCAGGCCAGCGCGAGTGAGGTACCGTCGTGGTCGGTAGCCAGAATCGGCCCCCACTCGGTCTCGTAAACATCGAGCGTCTCGTCTGGCGCGCCGTGCACATGTAGGACTTCCCGGTGAACGGTGAAGGATTTCCATCCTGCTGTACCGCGATAGCGTGAGGCATCCGCCGGGTGGCGTATCACACGGATCCAGTCGATGAAATCGCCGTAGCTGTTTGTAAAGCTCCAGGCGATCTGGCGGTTGGAGCCGACCGCGATGGCCGGTGTGCCGGGCAGGCTGGCGCCAGTAACATCGTTTATAAACCCGCTGCGGCGGGAATTCGGGTAGATCAGGCGCGTGCGGAACCATATGTTCGGGACGCGCAGATCAAGATGCATATCGTTGGCAACGAGCGCAGCGCCCGAAGCGAGTGTTCCGGCGACAGCGAAGCTATTACTGCCGGGCAGATTGTGGCTGCTTTCTTCCAAGCCCCGCTCACTGGGGCGGCGCATAAGGCTGGGATCAAGCTTGCTCAGATCGAGCTCGTCAGCGGATGGAGGTTGTGGCCAATGTAGTGCCGCGCCGATGAGTGGCGCATCCCACGTGCCGCCGCGGCCGGTCAGAAACCGGTAAGCCGCCTGCGGCAGTGTTGCGTGCATGATGGAGAAGGCAAGCTCGCGGCGATTACTGGCATCGTTCAGTGTGAAATACATTGATTTGATGACCAGCACGCTGTCCTCGCTGCTCCACGCGAGCGGAAGCGTACGCGTCAGCAGATATGGGAACGGACGTGCCGTGAGTGCATTGAGACCGTCGTTCACGCCGTCGCGATATACATCGAGCAACTGGCGTTCCGCAGCCGGCAACCGCGCCAATATCTGCAATGCGCGCGCGCGCATGCGATGCTGCCGGGCTTTGCGGTCGGCTGGCAAGGCGGCTGCCCCGAATAGTTCGGCCAGTTCGCCGGCTGCGCTGCGCCGCATTAAATCCATCTCAAAAAAGCGTTCCTGAGCATGGATATAGCCGAGCGCCCGAACCACATCATGACGATCCTGCGCGCGCAGTGTCACGCTGCCAAGTGCATCGCGTTCGACCGTCACCGGGGCAACCAGGCCGGCCACATCCGTTGTCCCGTCATAGAGGGGCAGGCTGCCGCGCAAAACCAGCCAAATAGTGCCTACCAGCAACAACGCCAGTATGAGAAATGCGAACAAGAACCAGCGGATCAGGCGGGGCGCTGCAGTCATAGAGAGCAAGTGGTGATGAACGGCGGGCATGCGGGCACACTAATACGCTCGACCGCTAGCTGGAGCGAGGCTGACGCTCTTGACCCGGCTGGACGCTCAGGAAGAACCGAGCTGTTGGCGAATAACCTCGATGCGCTTGCGGTTAACGCCTAGATCGCCGCTTCCCAGGCGCGAGGACGAGCGAACTTGAATAACCCCTGCGGCCGGGTCAGCCCAGAACTCGGCGTCGTCCACATACTTCATAATTCGGGTAGTAAACTGAGCGTAAAGATAGTCAGGTTCCCTTTTCACTATTTTCGCACCGTCCATGGCTTCGACGATAGCGCCAATGCGAGCCAGCGTGCTGGCTGCGTCGTCCTTCAATGGCAGCGGTGCGATGCTGGCATAATCTCGTTGCGGATGGTCGGGGTAGAGCGAGGCCTGGCTGGACACGCTATTGGGCGTTTTTGAAGGGGGCCTAAGTTTTCCCTCATGCACGCCCAAGTCGGTGGGCGGCGTGCCCTTGAGCAGCCCGAGTTGACCGGCAGCAACTCCCGCGATAACTATAAAGACAACGACAATAAGCAGCCACTTAATAATTGCCATGTCGGGATCCTGTTCCAAACTTATCTGGTATAGGATGAACCTGCCTGAGCACGCGCGATAGCGGCATCATCATAATTGGCCCTTACCCATTCCCAGGCTATTTTGTTTTGCTGTTTGCGAGTATAAATTCCGCCAAACGTTGCGCTTGCTCACCTTTGATATTGGGGAAGGCAGGCATGGACATGCTTCCTTTATGAACTTTCTGGATAATTGCGTCCTTATTCGCTGTTGCGGAACTCAACATCATCACGCTACCGACTTCCGGCTTGTGGCATTTGGTACAGTTTGCATAAAAAATATCCTCTCCGGTTGCATTTTCACCTGGCGTGTAATTATCGGTTTTCGAACAGCCCATCAAACTTACCAATGCAGAAACCGCTAGCCACGAGGTTACTTTCTTCATTTTTGCACTCCAATTTTTCTGAGAATGGGAATTCCGAAATCTACTTCAAACCGCCTTAGACGAGCATATAGGTATTATATCTTTCTCTGGGATGGCTAAGGTGTTAGTTGAGGTATTTGTATCGGGGCATCATAGAAGTTGATAGATTGTACGTTTCTTTAACCCGCTCCTCTTTAATCTTTCATATCTGCAGCCGGCAGGCAACCAAGGAGTCGAAGAGCGAGCAACACGGTGACTGGCAGATAAATGAGCAGTCCTGTCATTCCCAAAAGAGATTCCCCGATCCAAAACGTTACGGCGAGATTAAAGATCAATACTCCGTAATAGAGACCGCAACCCAGAAATACACTGCCAGTTACCGATCCAGGGGGGGGTAGACCAGTCTGGAGAAGCTTGCGATCTAAAGGAAGATAGACCCGAAGCGAGAGGAAGCCAACAATAGCCCAGCCAATATAATTAGCTACCGGTATACCGAAGTGCGTGCCGGGCTCGGGATAGTAGTAAATCTGGCCGAGGAACCAGCGCTCCCCACGGAGCGCGACCGGGTCAATAATGATGTCGATGAACGTGAAAAAGAGGATCGTGAGCACCATAACAGGCCAGCCCGTTCTGACAGCGAGCGGAAACTGCATGCGAATTACGCCGATATCCCACCTGATGCTCTTGGTAGTGCTAGTGGCCGGTAGGAGAAAAGCCAGGGCCATGCAGTAACTCGCATACAGAAGGAAAGAAAATGAGAGAGAATCCATAAACGGAATATTTGAAATATACAACTCCCGCCCAATCGTCGAACCGGTATAGTGATACCAGCCGAACGGGATGCCGGTCCGAGTGGAAGAGAATTCGCACAGAAGTGCCACAAGCCAAGTGATTCCCCAAAAGAACCACGTTCTCCGCCAGCCGATTAGGCGGGCTGCGGAGAACAGAAAGATAGCGAGAAACACGAATACGTAGGGGCGAAGGACGATCGTCTTAAGAAGAAGGCTGAAAAATTCCATTCGGATTCCATCGGTCAGTGAGTTAGGGCTCACAATTTTGAATGGTCAGTACAATACAACCACGGTACGAATTCAGCATTTGACATCTCCTCGCCGAGCCCACGTTATATCATTTAAATCTATAATCGGCGAAACTTCCGGGAGGAGAAGGGTACGCCTGCCCTACAGCACAGCATAACGCGCTCTGGCGGACGGGCATAAGC
>JALYOY010000175.1 GCA_030856655.1 Pseudomonadota bacterium
GCCATGAGTGGTTGCTGGACCCTTTTTCTTTTTTCAGGGCGGCGTTGCGACTGCCGGTGCAGCCGGTTTTTGACCTAACGACAGAAAACGGACGCCGTTTAGGGATTATTGAAGTGCGTGGCGATCGGCTGTTTGCTAAAGATGAGCATGGCGTTGAAGTCATCGACCGGCTTCAGGCATGGATCAAAGGGCGCTCGACGCCTGTAACGGTAGGCGTCGTTGAGGCTGAAGCAGCCAGCGAAAACCAGCGCAGCAAAGTGCAGCAATTGGCTGCCATGCCCCAGGTTCGATTGGCGAGCCATACGTACAGTCATCTTTTCTATTGGGGTATATTCGAGGGAAAAACGGACGCCGACCAGCAGCCTTATCGCTATAGCGTATTTATAGAGGGTTACGCGGCGGAAATGACGCGCGAGACTACGGGGACTATTGAATTCCTGCAATCAATGGCGCCCCGTTCCCCGCTGTTGCTCATCTGGTCTGGCGATGGCAAACCGGGTCCCGCCGCCCTGGCAGCCGCCGAGAAGGGTGCGCTGCCTCATTATGGTGGCGGCGGCTTGAATTGGCAGAGTGGGCGGTTATCGTTAGCGGATCTTTCTCCGGCGCTGCGACCCACTTATTGGGGCACGCAAGTGTTAACACCTTTAACCGGCGAGCCGTTGTTTGCACAACTCTGGTATGGAGAGGCACTGAATTTCGGCAAAATCAGTGAGTGGAACCAGGAACTCAACCTGGCACACCGACTGCGCGCCTCGTCGATTTCGTTTCATGCCGACGCGACGTTACACGTGCATCGGGTGGAGCTTCTGGATCAGTTAGCCGATGAGCAAAATAAAGAAAATGTGTTGAGCCTCTGGGTCGACGAGTACGCCCAGCGTGCACGGGCCTTTCAGTCGGCGAGCATCGCGCGCGATCTTAATGGCAACTGGTCGATCTTCGGCGATGCGCTTCGAACAGTGCGATTACCCGCTTCGGAGATGACTCCGGAAATTTCGATCGATGTTGTCGGATATTCCGATCGGGAGACCGAACGTTATATTCATCTGGCGCGAAATCACGCGGTTCTCAAGCCCAGCCGTGATAAGCCCTCGGGTTTGCGATTGATCGATGCCAGCGCCCCGCTCAAATCGTGGCATCTCAATGCCGGTGGGTCAGCCACTCTGTTATTTGAGCCACGCGGAAATTTAACACTCGGGGTTCCTGCGTCCTGCACGCTGAGCGTAGATGGCGAAGCATTGAAACCCCGCCAGCAGGGTGCACATTCCGTTTACGAAATACTCGAGAGGGATGCTTCGGGGGAATTTAACCTTGCGTGCTGAAGCCCAGCGCGAATCGTTATTAAACGCGCCCGCGTTGATGTTCATGAGCGCGGTGCTTTTAATCGCTTTCTGGATATTGTTTCCCCGCCAGCCGGCATTCAGGGATCCGTCCAATCTGTCGGCAAAGGACGCTTTATCGGTAGCCTATCTTCGTGTTCTGGTCCAGTCCGACCCGAACAATGCCCCGTTGCGCTTGTCATTGGTGCAGGTATTGACGGAAGCGGGCCTGACTGATGAGGCGGTCCGTGCTATTGATCCTCTGTACCGCGCGCCGGAATCGAATCTGACCTACGAAATTCGCCTGGCGGAGCTTAAATTATCCTTGCAACAACTCTATCGGCATCCTCCCGAAAATATTGAAGCGTCGCTGCGTGCCCGTATTACCGAACTCATTCCTTCGCTGCTGCACCTTGCGAGCAATGACGCGGAATTAAGACAGGTTATCGTATCGGCAGAGCAGTTTGCCGAACCTTCGGTATTGGCGGAAACCTTCGAGCAATTACTCGTCATCCTGGACGAAAGTGACGACCGAAAATCGAGTTGGCTTGTTTTTGCCGCAAAGCAGCGGATGGCGGCTAACCAACCCCGGTTGGCTGCGCGGAATCTGTTCAAGGCTTTTTCGCTGGAACGAAGGACGAAGAAAAAGGTGGAGATTGCGAAATCGTCTTTGCGCGCCTACCTTCAGGCGGGTGTTGATCAGGAGGCTTTGAAGGCTGCGGCGCAGATGCTGAGCAGTGTTAAAGGGGATGCCGAGCTTATATTGCTGGCAGCGGATATTGCCCAGCCGCTCGAGGATCGCGAGCATGCGTTAGCGTGGTTGAAAGAATTAAGCATGTTATCGCCCGGTGATCGGGCGATAACCGAGCGTATCGTGCGATTGCAGGTATCAATGGGTCTGCTGGGCGAAACGCTTGCGCTCGCGGCACGGCTGAGAAATTCCCTGGTCGTCGGAAGCGAGCGTCATCGATTGATTGCTCACGTGTATGACTGGAATGCAGAATCGGACGAGGCTCTGGCCCTGTGGTTGTCTTTTGCGCAGCAGAGCGCCGATAGTGAGGCCGAAACGCGCGCCTTTGCGCTTGCCCAGGCGAAACCGGATCATAAAGCCCTGGTGCAACTGCTTGAAGCGATTATGACGCGCCGCAAGTTGACCGGCGCCGAGGCTGAGGCTTATGTCGCTGCCGGTCTTGCCACTGCGCAACCCACTCATGTGGAGCAGCAATTGCGCCGTCACGCCGAACGTTTCAATAATCCCGCGGAAACGCTGAAAGCACTGGCGCAGGTGCTGATCCTTCAGGGCAAGCCCCGTGAGGCGCTCGCGGTGCAGCAGGAAATGCCCGCCATGCAGAATGGGCAGCAGAGACTGGCGCTGGCCCGGTTATATGAAGAAGCGGGGAACGCGCAAAAAAGCTTCGAGTTATTGCGCGAGTTCGATTTGCCTGACCCTGAGTATGCTGAAGCGTATTGGCTGATGCTGGCAAAAGTTTCCACCCAGTTAGGGCAGGATACGTACGCTGAGAAGGCCTATGAAAAAGCGCTGTTTCTTCGGCCCAACGATGGCGCCATACTCGAAAGTCTGCAACGCTTAGCGGTGCGTCACCGCGATGATAAAAAAAGCGAGCGTCTCGCGCTTTATGGTTGGGAGCGTTTAAAGCGCATCGAGGACCTGCAACGCCTCATGCGTTTTTCGTGGAAGCGGAAAAACTGGGAAGAGGTCGTGCATTGGCTATCATTGGCGGAAGAGATGCCAGCCGCGATAGCGCAGGCGTCAGATTACTGGTATTTTCAATCGATACGCAAAATGCGCAGCGGGGAGAAGGACGCGGCCCGCGATGCGCTACGCCAACTCTTGCGGCTGCGAGGGTCCGACGCGGAAGTTACCGAAGCCATGATTTGGCTGCTATTGGCGGATAAAAAAATCGATAATCCCACGCTGGATGCGCTGGTTCAACGTTATCGCGGCCAATCGGTGGTGAACCCGCCCTTGGAGGAGGCTCTTGCGGCGGCAGAGCAAACCCTGGGCAAGCCCGTCCAGGCAGCAGAGTGGTATTTGCGATCACTGACAACAAGACCGGCGGATTTCTTATGGACGTTGACAATAGCCGATAATATGGAATGGGCAGGTTGTCCCGCAAATGCCAACCATGTCCGGTTCAGCGCGCTAAAAATGTTTGCTTCGCAGAGTTCCAATCAAGCTGATGTGCAATCCCCCGCGCGGTTAGCCGAGTATTTCCTTGGATCGAAAGATTCCCGCGCGCAGCCAGGTGACGCGGATGACTCGAAGAAATGGCAATCGGTGCGCGAGCGTTGGAGTTTTGCAACAACCATGGATAACGCACGGCACTTTGCGCTGAAGCGCCAACTCGCGCGTCTTTCGTTGCCAGCCTGGACAGCGTTTGCCGATGCGTTAAGAAACAATGATCCGCAGGCGCAGGCTATTGTATCAGCCCAATTAACGGCGATTTCGAATCGCTTGCAGCATCAGCCGGCTGGACCTTCGCGCGAGGGCATGCTTCCGTTATCCATCGATGACGTTGACCGGGCCACTCGATGGCTTGCGGGAGAAGCGGCGCCTAATCAAAGTTTTTTAAAAGATGAATTGGATGTCTGCCGTCAAACGTCAGCGAAAATTCGTGAATTACAAGGGGCATCCATCCCGGCTCAGGAGCAGATAGCGCCATGAAAAAACCCTGGCTGGAGGGCATTGAAGTCGTTAATGCCAATCAACCTGCATCGACATGGGGTGGGTGGCTGGAAACATTCGTGTTGACCGCAATCGTGATGGTGGCGTCGTTCGCGACTCAGCAGCATGATCCTTTCCGGTTAAGCGGCGGTTTTCCCTGGCCGGTATTAGGCCCGTTGCTGGCCGGCCTACGCTATGGATTCGTTTATGGTTTTGTCAGCGCATTGCTGATACTGGCCATATTGGGCGTAGCCATTAATCAGCAGTGGCAAGTTGCGTCCGAATTTCCGTTGCCGTGGGCTATTGGCGTTGTGGTCATGGCGATGGTGGCGGGAGAGTTTCGGGACATGTGGGGACGCCGCCTGCACCGTCTGGAGGGCGCCTATCAATACCGCGCGGAACGTCTTGAGGAATTTACAAGCAATTATCAGCTGCTGCGCTTATCGCATGATCGCCTGGAACAAACCGTGGCGAATAGTGGACTTTCATTGCGTGAAGGCATTATGCATCTGCAATCCGCGCTTGATGCTATTGATGGCATCAATGGATTAACTGAATCCTCGCTGCAGAAACTTATTGAGTTCGTCGGAGAATACGGCTCGCTCACGCAGGCTTGCATCGTCGGCATATCGGTCGATGGGATTGATACAACAAGGGTTCTCGCTTGTATTGGGGAAGAATTTGCGATTGATGGCAACGACCTTGTATTAAAAACCGCGCTCGAAAGTGGCGAACTGGCGGCGGTAAACGTCGTCACGCAAAACTCAGTGGATCAGAACCAGCTGTTAGCTGCTATTCCTGTGGCTGACTCAACCGGGGAGATTCACGCCATGCTGCTAGTAAGATCCATGCCATTTTTTGCCTTTCATGAAAATAACCTGAGGCTTATCGCAGTACTCGTGGCGCATGGCGTCGATCACCTTCGTTCCGGCGCGGCCACTTCCTCCACTGCGCGTTTTATTGCCTCGTTTGAGCGAGTGCATCAGGATTTTAAAGAATTCAAGCTCGACGCGACACTCCTGAAGCTGTCGGGCTCACCCGCCGATGTCATGGCTGCCTATGAAAAACTCAGGTCTTCGATTCGTGCTATCGATCTGATCTGCATGACTCACGATAAAGGTCGGCCGGTCATCTGGATCATGCTACCTTTAACCGGTGCCGCGGAGGCACAAGCATGGGTGCAACGGGCGGACGGCCTTGCGAAGGTGGCGAGTGAGCGGATTTCCATTGATGAAATCGATCCGCAAAGGATTCGTTCCCTGGAGCCGGGCTGATGGTTCGTCTACCCATGCTACTGGGGTTTGCGGCCGAGGTACTGGCCGGGGCGCTGCTCTGGTTGAGCGAGAGCTGGATGGTGCTCACCGCTGTCATGCTGCACGCTATTTCATCCTATTATTTTGCACAAGGTTTCTGGCAGTTGCTGCCGCGCCGGTACAAACTGCCCGCACGCAGAAGCTTAACTTTATTGTTCATATTTTTATGGATGCTGCCGGTACTCGGTGCGCTGGGATTACTATGGAGCGTTATCGGCGCCTTGAAACGCCCTCGCAGCCGTCCTTCGCAAACCGTAAAGATTATTACCTTGCCGGAGTTGCCGTTTTCGCCACCCATCATCGTTCCTGTTCCGCCCTACAGCCAGGGTGCGTTGCGCCAGATCGTGCATTTCGCCGAGCGGCCATTGAAGCGGTTGAAAGCGGTGATGGCGACGCGGCACATGCCATCTCGGGAGGCCATGATGGTGTGGTCCAAAGCGACCCGTGATCCTGTCGATGACGTGCGGTTGCTGGCTTACGCCATGAAGGATGATAGCGAAAAGAAACTGACTGAGCAGATTCTGGCATTGACCGAGGCGCTGTCAGGCGTGCCGGTTCGCATGCAGAACGGCTACCATAAAACGATTGCCGCGTTATGCTGGGAGCTGGTATATCACCGGCTGGCGCAAGGCGCGGTCAGGCAGCATTGGTTGCAGACCGCCCAACACCATATGGAGCTTGTGCTTGCCTCGTCAGCCGCCGAATCTGCCGAATCCGCTATACCCACCGTACCCGATGCAAACAGCTGGTTATTATATGGGCGGATTCTGCTGGATTCGGGTGATCTCGAGCCGGCGAGGAAAGCCTTTGCCAAGGCACAAGCCGGTGGCATCGATGAACAAAAAATCTTGCCGTGGCTTGCGGAGATTGCTTTCAGCGAACGAAAATTTTCAGAAGTGAAGCGCTATATGACGGCCCTCAGGCGGCATGGCGAGAAGGGGCGGGAACTGGCTCAGGTGAAAGCATGGTGGAGCAATGAATAGCGCCGCCGGAACAGGGGCGGTACAGGCAACGCAACCCAATGGGGCGGTGGCCGATATCGCATTGTTGCTCGAAGGTACTTATCCTTATATCCGTGGTGGCGTTTCGGCATGGGTTCATCAGATTATCAGCGGCTTGCCGGAACTCACATTCGCCATTATTTTTATCGGCGGCGAACGCAAAATGTATGGCGCCGCGCAGTATCAATTTCCATCCAACGTAACGCATGTCGAAACGCACTATTTGCTGGATCGCGATGAACCTCTTAAAGGGCGCGCGCGCAAGGGCAACCGCCGTGCTTTCTCAGAAATGGGCGAGTTGCATGAGCACATGCGGAAATCCGGACAGATGTCTGGCGAGCACATGATGAGTGCATTTGCCCGGCTGGGCTCCGAAGGGGGTGTTAGCGAAGAAGACTTTCTATCTAGCGAAGCTTCATGGGATTACATTACGGAGCAGTACCGGGAGCGCTGCACGGAACCTTCGTTTGTCGATTATTTCTGGGCCATACGCGCCATGCATGCTCCCCTGTTCGTATTGGCGAATATTGCAGCCAGATTGCCTGCGGTCAGGGCTGTGCATGCCATTTCGACAGGTTATGCCGGGTTGCTGGGCGCGATGATTCGCCTGCGGCGTGGAGTCCCGTTTGTGCTCACCGAGCATGGCATCTACACCAAAGAGCGGAAGATCGATTTATCGCAGGCAACATGGATACATGACCATAATGATGATGTATGCAATACCCTCCACGAAGAAATGGGGTATATCCGTGGCCTCTGGATTAAATTCTACGAACAGATTGGCCGCATGGCCTACGCGCAAGCGTCGCGCATTGTTACTTTGTATGAAGGCAACCGCCTGAGGCAAATTGCGGATGGAGCGGCGCCGGATAAAACGCTTGTCATCACTAACGGAATTAATTTGCAACGCTATCAGGCCGCGCTTGAAAAACGGCCGGACGGAATTCCACCGATTCTCGGATTGATCGGACGTGTAGTGCCCATTAAGGACATCAAAACGTTTATTCGAACACTGCGAATGCTGGTCAATGAGCGATCTGACGCGCGAGGGTGGATCGTTGGTCCGGAAGATGAGGATCCCGCGTATGTGAGTGAGTGCAAGGAACTGGTCATTAGCCTCGGTTTGACGAACCATGTCAAATTCATGGGTTTTCAGAATGTGACTGAAGTTCTTCCGCAATTGGGGTTGGTGGTATTAACTTCGATCAGCGAAGCGCTGCCGTTGGTAGTGCTTGAGGCGTTTGCCAGCGGCGTGCCATGTCTTGCAACGGATGTAGGTTCTTGCCGTGAGCTCATTGAGGGCAGCGGCGAGGAGGACCGTGCGCTGGGCGCGGCCGGAAGCGTTGTTTTTATCGCAGATCCGGAGGGGGCGGCAAAAGCGGCGCTTGAACTGCTCAATAACGTTGCGCGCTGGCGGGCAGCACAGCGGGCAGGCCTTGCACGCGTGAAGCGTTACTATGACGACAAGCTGATGTTTTCTTCTTATCGGAATCTTTATATGCAGGCGCTGAATGGTGCCGCGCCATCCATCCCCGTTTGAACATGGCGAGCATCGGTTCCGAAATCCGCAAAATCCTGGAGCGCGACAGCTACTGGTCGGTATTGCGCGCATATGGCTATGCTGGTTTAGTCAGCGGCGGTCCCTGGGTGCTTTCCATCCTGAGTATCATGATGATCGGCATTCTTGCCGTCATCCTTGGCGTCGCGCAGAAGGAGGTTAACGCCTTTCAGATTTGCGTGACCTACCTGATGGCAGCTTCATTAATCTGGACCGGTGGCATGCAATTGATGTTTACGCGTTTCGCCGCAGATCAGACTTATGCAAGCAACAAGGCCGAGGTGCTGCCAAACCTGTTTGGAGTACTGCTGATTACAATGGGGGGCGGCTTCATATGTGCCGCTCCTTTTATTTTCTGGTTTTTTACAGGGCCTTTTTTTCAACAGTTATTATTGCTGAGCAATTTTATTATTCTAAGCGGATTATGGATCGCCCTTATTTTTTTATCGGGGATGAAGGCCTATCGCCGTATAGTCTGGACACTGATCAGGGGCTATTCTGTTGGCATCGTTGTGGCGCTCGTGGCCTCTTCGTGGGAGCTAAACGGGCTGCTTCTGGGCGTGCTGATCGGTCATGGCTACCTGTTCTTCTCGTTTTTGCACCATATCGTTCGCGACTATCCGGGACGCTCCC
>JALYOY010000024.1 GCA_030856655.1 Pseudomonadota bacterium
CCTTTGGCTCCGGGGAAAGCTTCATTGCGATAGTTTCCTCAGCAAGGCTTATCTGGCCTTCACCAAGGATATTAGTATCCGTTGTGTCGATAATAAAGGCTTCGCTCTTCATCAGGCCTTTCTTGATATCAAAATCGGCCACGGCGCAACGCACCTTCACATTTTTATCGCCGGCAAATAGAAACTTGATGACCTCGCCCCCGTCGAGGCCAATCACTTCCAACATCATATTGCTAATCTGCCCGCCCGACATGATTAAACTGAAACGGCCATCGGCCGCGCCCAAAAGTGCGCCTACGGATTTCCCCTGGGTTTTTATCCGTGCGGTGCCTCCGATCTTGCCAGCACTTTTTTTGTTGAGATCGATCTTGGGGAGCAGCTTTGGCAACTGAAGATTCCTGAAGTCCAGCTTTGCTTCTCCCACCGGGATATCCTTACGGGCGTCCACAGTGACATTGGCAACAATGTTTCCTCCCGCTACGGCAAAATTGACTGGGTCTAGTGTGAGAAGTCCGTTATCGATTTTGAGGTGCGTTACCAGATGCTCGACCGGCAAATCCTTATTACGGATAGATTCACCGGTGAACTTGACATCCGCGTCCATGGCGCGGAGCCGGTCGACCCTGAACTCCTGATCGGGTAGGATACGATCACGTTGGGCCGCTATGGAGGCCTTCTTTTCCTGTTTCTCCGCCGGACTATCTTGCGGTTGGGGCGCGCGTCTCGCTCCGATAAACCCGCTCAAATCCTGTAGATCAAGAGCTTGCGATACGATGTCCGCGCGCAGCATTGGCCGTTTACCACCGGTATCGATGACGATGTCCCCCCCCATGTCGCTCTTGCCTACCTGCCCGGAGAATCCCTTCAGCGACCACTCCGTCTTCTGATGCAGGAGCCTTCCCGATATCTGGTATGGCGGTGAAGGGAAAAACACAATTCCAGTTATCGGATAAAGCGCCGACAAATCGTCGCCGTGCAACTCCAATTTCAAGTCCATCGCTGTCAATGCTTGAAGTCCGGTAACCGTACCGTCAAACGCAGCGTGGCTGTTATCAATTTGAACTTTCCCCTTGATGGGATAGGGAGAAGTTTTATCCGCGAGTGAGACAATCTCTCCGACGTGGGCTTGAGCCGTGAACTCCAGTGCCGTGAACTTACCCTCTGCGGTAAGATTAATTGGAGTTTCGCGTGCGTCGCTTGATGTTGTGTCGGTGGATACTCTTACTGTTACGTCGGTCTCGGTTTTCGGATCGCGAAAGGTGACCACGCCGCGGTTCAGGGTGAGCCTGCCTATTTTTGGTAATTCCACCTCTTTTTCTTCCTCTTTCTTGAGGTCCCAGTTGCGCCTTCCGTCCGCACTTTTTTCAAGGACGAGTTTTGGCTGGGATATCGATACTTCAGGCAGGACAATGTCACCCATGAACAGGTCCCACAGGCTGACACGGAACGAGACCTTATCGACACCGAGCATCGGCTGCTCGGTGCCCCAATCGGCGTTAGCAAGCGAGAGCCCTTCAGCGCTAATCAGCGGATTGGCCGATAAACTGATATTAAGGTTGCCTTCGATCGCAAATTCGCGACCGGTTTTCTCGGTGACCTGCCGTTCGATATATGGTTTCATCATATTCCAGTCGAACCAGAGGATGAATATTACGGCAAGCGCGACTAGCACGCCCAGGGTAAATAATATTCTTTTGGACCGAGTTCTCATGACTGATAGGATCTGCAATTTAAAGGTGCTAAACCAACGCGGATGCGCAATATTCAATGCAGGCACACGCTGTAAGACAGCAATTTCATGGGTATCTTTACCGAAGCATCGACAAGTGAAGGCCGTTACGCAAGCGAAAGCATCTAGTACCGCCTACCGCCGAGGTAAATCCCGGCATCAGTACAAACTGACGAGCCAGCGATTATCGACACGGTACTTTCCGAGCCCGGCTCGGTCGGTACGTCAGCGCACATATTTTATTTTTTATTGTTAGGCTTCGAGCCGTGTACAGTGATGCTTTCATACGCCAACCCTGCCTTTCGTCTTAATAGGCATCTATTTGTCATTATCGGTGAGACAATAGCTAGCGGCCTCAAAGATAAACCTTTCAGCAAAGCCGACATCTTGGGTGGAATGAAAATGAAGTCTCCCCGCTTACTAAAATCGGGGGCTATGGTATCGTAATGCAGGAGAGTGTCGTCTTGCTGATCCCACTACCCTGGGCAGATGCTGCGGGGTGGAACACGTTTGCCGAGATGAAACATTTAGCAATGCTTCTGATTAATTCCACTAATTTTTTCGTACATCACAAAACAGGCGGTCGAATTCCTTTTTTACGACGTTGTAGCATTCACAAACGTGTGTTTCCAGTCCGGCTCGGTCGAGCACCATGATGTGGCCGCGACGGTAGCGAATAATTCCTGCGTTTTGCAACCTGCCGGCGGCCTCTGTAATGCCTTCGCGGCGTACGCCGAGCATGCTCGCGATCAATTCCTGCGTCATAGTCAGTTCCTGGGAGTTCAACCGGTCCAATGTTAACAGCAGCCACCGGCACAACTGTTGCTCGATCGTGTGGTGCCGGTTGCACACCGCGGTCTGGGAAATCTGCATAATCAGCGCCTGAGTGTAACGTAGTAGCAAGCGCTGTATCGGCCCGGCCTGACTGAATTCCTGCAACATTAATGGAGCTTTCAGCCGGTACCCGTAGCCTGCTGTTTGCACAGTGGCGCGGCTGAGTGTGGTGTCGCCCCCCATGAAAAGTGAAATTCCAAGCATACCCTCATTGCCAACCCCCGCGATTTCGGAAGATGCTCCGTTTTCAAGGATATAGTGCAGTGATACGATAGCCGAGGTAGGAAAATAGACGTAATGAAGGCGGCCGCCGAACTCACAAAGAACGTCACCGAGTGGCATATGGATCAGTTCCAGATGGGGTTTCAAACGTTCAAATTCGATCGCCGGCAGAGCAGCGAGGAGATGATTCTGGCGGGGCTGATGAGGAGGGGGGTTAAGCATTCGCTAGCAGCCTGTCGGACTTGAAGAATCGAAGCGAAAAAGTGATTAGATGAGGAGAGATTTTGATGATTTTGAAGGCCAGTAGTTGTTCCATTGACCGAGAAAGCGGCAAAATATGGATCGACCAGACGCTTTTGCAATCGATTTCTTCAAATCCAACAGGTTGTTAACTACAGAGAACTTTAAAAATCAGCGCAGCGCGACGAATAAGAAATCAAGCATCGACAAATGCCGGATTCTTATTTCCTTCCGCCCCGCTGCTTTCGATGAACTATAATAGCACTTATGTGAGAATACTATGCTTTATCCAGCATCCATTTGGTGCGATACCGTACATACTATGGATGAGCTAAGCTCTACAATAAGTTCGGTATTAATGGCATCATGGTCGTACGGGTTTTCACTGCAAGGTAGGATTTGCAAGTGACTGCCTAAAAAAAATCGATTGTAGCAAATCACTTCCCTTCCAACCATCCGGAGTTCGACTATGAAACAACTAAAAAATATCTATATTATTATGGCTGCCCTCTTATTCGTGTCAATGCTGGGTTGCGCGTCGACATCGAAAACAACAGGTACGGGGGAATACATCGATGACAGCGTTATTACAACAAAGGTTAAAGCGGCGATTTTTAACGAGCCTGCATTGAAATCCGCCGAGATCAATGTCGAGACCTTCAAAGGTACTGTTCAGTTGAGTGGTTTCGTTTCCAACCAAGCTGACACATCCAAGGCGGTGGAGATTGCGAAGATGGTGGAAGGAGTGAAGGCCGTGAAGAATTCCATGCAGGTTAAATAAAGATGCACCGGAGATTACGGCTGTAATCTCCATTCTTCGAAGAATTATAGCCTTGTGAGAGAGGCTGATATCATTTTTCAGGCTTTCTTTTCGCCCGCTGTGTAGCTATCCGACTCTGCCGTCGACAATGCAAACTCCGGTGACGCCGGCATCAAGGCAAGACCGCGACATTATGAAGCTTCATAACCATCGCGGAAGACCAGCATTTTGATCGCGTTTCCTCTAAATCGCGGCAACTTGGAGAATATTCCAATTGAAAGCTAGAGACACGACGGTTTCTGAGCTTTTACTCCCTATTACGAGCCGGCTTCGCAAAATCGGAAGATCAGACATTCCGCTCAGCAAAGAATTACCCTTGCGATCCGAGCTATTCAGCGCCGACCAGATGGAGCTGTATGGCGGAATTCTTGCGGCGTCTCACGAATTATCTTCGGCTCGGGGTACGGATCAGCTTCTGGCGCGACTGGATGAGAACGAGGACACGCTGTTCGGTATCTGTAATGTGCTGACTGAAGCAGTAACAGCCGATCGGCCGCTTACCCCAGCCGGCGAATGGCTTTTCGATAATTTCTATTTAATCGAAGAGCAGATCCGCACCGCCAAGCGTCATCTTCCCAAAGGTTATAGCCGCGAATTGCCTCTTCTTGCGCGGGGACCGTCAGCCAATCTTCCGCGCGTGTATGACATTGCCTTGCAGGCCATCTCGCATGGGGATGGCAGGGTTGACACAGAGAGCCTCAGGCGTTTTGTCGCGGCGTATCAGGCTGTCACCAATCTGCAATTGGGAGAATTATGGGCGATTCCGATTATGCTCCGGCTGGCGTTGATCGAAAATCTACGTCGAGTTGGAGTGCACGTGGCCGCCGGCCGGACAGACCGGAATCTTGCGGATGCCTGGGCTGACGAGATCGCAAAGATAGCCGAAAAAGATCCCAAGAGCCTGGTTCTTGTCATCGCGGATATGGCGCGGTCGGACCCACCGATGACCACCCCATTTATTTCCGAATTAGTGCGGCGATTGCAGGGGCAGGGCCCTGCGCTGGCACTTCCGCTGAACTGGATCGAGCAGCGGCTCGCCGAGTCGAACCAAACGATTGACCAGATGGTGCAGTCGGGAAATCAGCAACAGGCGGCTGACCAGGTATCTATCTCTAACAGCATTAACAGCTTACGTACGCTAGGCGCCATCGATTGGCGTGAGTTTGTGGAAACCACTAGCGTTGTAGAACAGACATTGCGAGAGGATCCGGGCGGTATCTACGGGCAAATGGATTTTGCCACCCGTGATCATTATCGGCATGCAGTGGAGCGCCTGGCTAAGGCAAGTCCAGTATCAGAGGTAGAGGTGGCGCGGAAGGCCCTTCGGCTAGCGCGAGATAGTGCGGCGAAGTATGGCGGCAACGCCAGGGCGCACGTCGGCTATTACCTGATTGACAGAGGCTTGCCGGACCTCGAGCACGCCGCGGAGGTACGTTTGTCGATCCTGGAAAAATTCCGACGGGTCGGCCGCAGGCATCCGCTTTTCTATTATGTTGGTTCGATTGCACTGATAACGGTGAGTCTGGTCGGTGGCCTCTTACTCAAGGCACATGGCGACGGTGCAAACGCATGGCTGCTGGGGGCGGTGGGCGTTCTATCGCTCTTTGCGGTAAGTCAACTGGCCGTGGCGCTGGTGAATTGGGTGACTCAATTACTGGTGACGCCTCATTCGTTGCCACGAATGGATTTTTCCTCCGAAATACCTTCGACGTTTCGCACCCTCGTAGTGGTTCCAACAATGCTGACAAGCAATTCAGACGTTCCTAACCTTGTCGAAGCGCTTGAAGTCCGGTTCTTGGCTAATCGTGAAGATAATCTTTACTTCGGTTTATTAACCGATTTTCAAGACGCGGATCAGCAAGCGCTTCCCCACGATGAACCTCTATTGCAGCTTGCTCGTAAAAGTATTGAAGACCTAAATAAAAAGCATTCCAGCGCAGCCGAGAATGACATGGTTGAAGTGGTCAACTCAGCAGCAGCGGGTAACAATGGACCGTTTTTTCTATTTCATCGCCCCCGCCGATGGAATCCACAAGAACGGCTCTGGATGGGCTATGAGCGCAAACGCGGAAAACTTGCAGATTTGAATGCGCTGCTGGGTGGAGGAGGAAGCGACGCATTTTCCTTGATCGTTGGCAACACGGCTGTGCTGCCTGAAGTGAAATATGTGATCACGCTGGACACCGATACTCAATTACCGCGGGAGTCCGCTCATCAGTTTGTGGGTGCAATGGCTCATCCGTTGAATCGCGCGCGGCTTGACACGACCTGCGCAGACGGAACCAGTGTGCTGGTGACCGAGGGCTATGGAATCCTGCAACCGCGCGTCGCGGTGAGCCTGTCGAGTACGAATCAGTCACGCTACGCAAGGCTTTTCGGCGGTGAGGCTGGGATTGACCCGTACACTCAAATTGCCTCCGACGTATATCAGGATTTGTTCTACGAAGGTTCGTTCGTCGGCAAGGGTATTTATGACGTTGATGCGTTCGAACAAGCGCTTTGCTATCGCCTGCCCGAAAATCGAATCTTAAGTCATGATCTTCTGGAAGGGTGCTATGCCCGGGCAGGTTTGTTAAGCGACGTGCAGTTGTATGAGGAATTTCCCTCACGCTATAGCGCGGATGTGAGCCGACGCCACCGCTGGATCCGAGGAGACTGGCAACTAGCCAGCTGGCTATTATGGCGCGTGCCGGGAATGGACGCGAGCTATCACCCCAATCCGCTTTCGGCGTTGTCGCGGTGGAAATTGATGGACAACCTCCGGCGCAGCCTTGTGCCGATGGCCTTGACGTTGCTTCTGCTGTTAGGATGGATGGCATTGCCCGATGCATGGTTGTGGACGTTGGCGGTGCTTGGCACGTTGGCTATTCCCGGAATGATAGCCGTCATTTCCGATCTGCTGAACAAACCGTCTGAGGTTCCGTTGCGACTGCATATCGTTGCTTCAGTGCGCGGGGCGGGGCGACATTTCGGGCAAATATTATTTACACTGGCGTGCCTTCCCTACGAAGCCTATTTCAGCCTCGATGCGATTGCCCGTACCCACGTGCGGCTCTTGATCACGCGCCGTCGGCTTCTTGAATGGAACCCGTCCCGCGAAGTCGAACGCGAATCCGATTCAGTAATAGCCACGGAGCGTACCAGCCTCGGCACTTCTTTCCGCTCAATGTGGATCGCACCTGCGCTTGCAATCGCCGCAGCGATTGGAATTGCGATTACCACGCCGTTTGCATTGATTGTTGCATTGCCGATGCTCTTGTTATGGATGGGAGCTCCCGCCATTGCCTGGTGGATAAGTCAACCGCTTCCTCCCCGGAGCGCAGAGCTAACTATTGGACAAATACATTTTTTGCGCCAGATTGCGCGTCGGACATGGTTCTTCTTCGAGACTTTCGTCGGTCCGAAGGATCATTGGTTGCCGCCAGATAATTTTCAAGAGCACCCTGCTGCGACGATCGCACATCGCACCTCGCCGACCAATATGGGCATGGCTCTGCTAGCCAACGTTGCCGCCCACGATTTTGGGTACATAGGAGTCGGCCAGCTCATTGAGCGCACGGCAAATACTTTAGGGTCAATGGAGACGCTGGAACGGCACGACGGTCATTTCTACAACTGGTACGATACAGAAACGCGAGCACCATTGACCCGCTATATCTCCACGGTGGACAGCGGTAACCTTGCGGGCCATCTTCTAACGTTGCGCGCGGGGTTATTGGAAATCGCCGATGCGCCGATTATCGGCGAACAAGTGTTTCTGGCATTGACCGACACTCTGCAGATTCTTGAAAAAACGGCTGGCGCCGCCTCCGCAGGTTCTCTGGCGGAATTCGAAAAGGCGCTCATGGTCGCAATGGGAACTCGTCCCTTCTCCATCGCTAGCGCAAGAGTTGACCTTGACCGGTTGGCTGCTTGTTCAAGGGCGGTGCTCCATGAGATCGCCGAAGGGCCGCGCGCTGTTCTCCCCGGCGAAGCTCACGAGTGGGCATATGTTTTGAACAGGCAATGTGAAGGAGTGCTGGCCGACTTAATCAGCCTGGCGCCACAGTCCCGGTCACCGTATACGGAAGCTGGTGAATATGAGTTAGCCCGTACCGCCGAGATTCCTTCTTTGCGGGCGCTCGCCAATCAGGGTAGCGAGCGTGGGCGTGACCAGCTAGTCACTCTCGAACGTCTTGCGCTTCAGGCGGGTGAAATGGCACAGATGGAGTACGGCTTTCTGTTCAATCACGCGCAGCGGCAACTTGCGATTGGATACAACGTTGGTGAGCGTCGACTGGATGCGAGCTACTACGACCTACTAGCTTCAGAGGCGAGACTTTGCAATTTCGTCGCGATCGCGCAGGGGCAGTTGCCGCAGGAGAGCTGGTTCGCTCTGGGACGAATGCTTACCACCTACGGGGGAGAGGCCGTTTTGTTGTCCTGGAGCGGTTCGATGTTCGAATATCTCATGCCGTTACTGGTGATGCCGACATTCGACAACACGCTCCTCGATCAGACCTGTAAGGCTGCGGTTGACCGGCAAATCGCATATGGCGAGGAACGCGGGGTGCCTTGGGGTATCTCGGAGTCGGGTTACAATGCTGTCGACGTTCAGTTCAATTACCAATATCGCGCATTCGGAGTTCCCGGGCTGGGACTCAAACGCGGCCTCAGCGGAGACCTGGTCATTGCACCCTATGCTTCCGTGCTGGCCTTAATGATTGCTCCCGAGGCCGCGTGCCGTAATCTTCAGCGACTTGCAGCCGAAGATGTGGCCGGCAAATTTGGCTTTTATGAGGCGGTCGATTATACGCAGTCACGGTTGCGACGTGGCGAAACACGTGCCGTGGTGCGCTCATTTATGGCTCACCATCAAGGCATGAGCCTGCTTTCCCTGGCATACCTGTTGCTGAATCGCCCGATGCAACGGCGATTCGAGTCTGAGCCATCATTTCAAGCGACCATGCTGCTGCTTCAGGAGCGGATTCCGAAGCCTACGGTTTTCCGTTCGCAGATTGCCGAGCTCCCCGATGTTCGCGTGACCAAGGAACTTCCGGACATGCCGATGCGCGTGCTGACAACCGCGAATACGCCAATTCCCGAAGTACAACTTCTATCGAATGGCCGATATCACGTTATGGTCACCAATAGCGGCGGTGGAAGCAGCCGAT
>JALYOY010000242.1 GCA_030856655.1 Pseudomonadota bacterium
GATGCCGATAGTACGGCCGACATAACCGTTGCGCTGGAGGTCTCGTGCCACATTCGCGCATAGCGCTGTGAAGATTTCTGTCAAGATGGGGCGGTCACGGCGGGAATGGAGATCTCGTTCGAAAGTAGTCTCGCGACTGATCGACTTGGGTTCGGAATTCGTGTTTACCGGGCGTACGTCGATCCCGTGAGAGGCCTCGTGAAGCCAGCGGCCATAACTGCCGCCGAAATGCACCTTCAAAAAGGATGCCTCCGCTCTCGCCAGTTCAGCAATCGTGGTGATGCCAAGCATCGCGAGCTTTTGGGACGCTTTGGGACCGATGCCATTGATTTTTCTAACAGAAAGAGGCCATATCCGGTCAGGAATGTCCGCCAGGCTCAGGATGGTGAGACCGTCTGGTTTTTCGAGATCTGAGCAGATTTTCGATAGCAGCTTGTTGGGTGTTACGCCAATGGAACAGGAAAGCCCGGTGGCTTCACGTACCGCTTGTTTGATACGCCGCGCAATCACCAGGGTGTCGGCGGGCAGCTCACTTAGATCGATATAGATCTCGTCAATGCCCCGGTCTTCGATCTGCGGGGCAATGCAGGCCACGGCAGTTTTAAACAGCCGTGAATAATAGCGATAGGCTTGGAAGTCAGCAGGCAACAGAATAACATTCGAAGCCAATTGTGCAGCTTCCATCAGGCCCATGCCAGAGAAGATGCCGAAAACGCGAG
The DNA here is from genome assembly GCA_030856655.1 of Pseudomonadota bacterium. Classification (GTDB taxonomy): domain Bacteria; phylum Pseudomonadota; class Gammaproteobacteria; order Burkholderiales; family Nitrosomonadaceae; genus Nitrosospira. The sequence continues at coordinate 720 of JALYOY010000242.1, forward strand.
CTTCGTAAGTGGCCGTAGTCACAACACCTCGTCCGGCATAACTCCGCAGTTGCGCGAAGGACCGGCTGCCGTTTTTGAGGAGCGCAGGTTGCCGATCGCTGCGCCCGCCGATAACTACGGGTAACCCGCGTAATTCCGGGTAGCGCAACAACTCGACCGACGCGTAAAAGGCATCCATATCAAGATGAGCAATGCGTCGGCACACCTTACCTAAATCGGGTAGTTGACCGCTCATTTCTCTCTCATTTTTCACTCGCTATGGTCGATGAAGATGTTTACGCCACTTGATCTTCACGCTTTTGATGAGTTCGCTACAGCTGTCGGATTTAGGTTTACCGATCCACCTGATCAAAATGTAAGCAGCAAATCCCTTTCACGTTTCATCAAACTTTCCGTAATGTCATGAGTGGCGGCGTTGAGAGTGCAGAGCGAGTTCCCATCAGGCCTGCCGCGGTTACGCCAATAGTTCCTACTAGTAAACCTATCAGCCATATCCACGGGTTGAAAGTGTAAGCCAGATTCAACGTATATTCACCAATGACATAGCCCAGCGCGCTGGCTCCTGCTGCGGCGAAAAGCCCCGCCAGCCCGCCAAGGATAGCAAATTCGGCTGCCCAGGCCCGCGCCAATTGCTCCCGCTTTGCCCCCAAAGTGCGGAATATGGCAGCCTCGTGAATGCGTTCGTCCTGGGTCGAGGCGATTGCGGCATACAACACTGCCACTCCCGCAAGTAACGTGAACAGGAAAACAAATTCGACTGCTTTGCTTACTTGCTCGATCATCTTATGAACCTGGTTGATAATGGTTGCCACATCTATCACGAGCAGATTGGGAAAGGCCTTGATCAGTTGATTTGTCACTTCCAGCTGCTCCGGCGGCAGGTAAAAACTGGTAATGTAAGTCGCTGGATATTTTTCCAGCACACCCGGTGGTGTGACTATGAAAAAGTTAACATGGAAGGAATCCCAGTCCACCTTCCTCAGGCTGGTAATCGTGGCGGAAAATGTGCTGCCCGCCACATCGTACGTCAACACGTCGCCCAGGCCGACACCCATCGTTTTAGCGATACCCTCCTCCATTGACATCACCGCTTTTCCGGCATCTCCGCTTTTCCACCAGTGGCCTTTGATAATCTGATTGTCGCTCTGCATTTCCGCTGCCCATGACAGATTGAATTCGCGCTCCACCAGCCGTCTTGCGCGGATATCGGAGTAATCCCCTGCTGTGATGGCATTGCCGTTAATGGCGGTTAGACGTCCGCGAACCATGGGAAAAGTTGGCGGTTGTGCAAGGTGGTGCTGATTAAAGAATGCGGCCAGCGGCTCCAGCTGCTCTTTTTGAATGTTTACCAAAAAATGGTCGGGTGCATCCGCAGGCAGACTGGTACGCCAGTTTTGCAGCAAATCGTCCCGAATCAATGTCAGCGCCAGCAGCGCCATCAGTCCCAACCCCAGCGCCACTGCCTGTACCACGCTGGCAGTGGCGCGCCGCCGGATGCTGGCTAATCCATAACGCCAGGCGCCCCCTGTCTGACTACGCATATGCGCTAGAGCTTTTACCAGCAAAAATCCAAGCACGCCGAAAATTGCTATCGCTGCGGCAAATCCACCCATGACTGAAGCACCCAAGCGCACATCGCCAGCTTTCCACAAAAATAATATTGACAGCGCTGCCAGCCCCAGTGCATAGCCGATCAGGCTATCGGGATTCGGCATGCCGATGTCTCGACGTAATACTCGCAGAGCGGACACGCTTCGCAAGTTAAGCAAGGGGGGCAACGCAAAGCCAAGCAATAACACCAGGCCGGTCAGCAATCCGTGTACGGCAGGCCACACACTAGGCCAAGGCAATTCCGCAGCCACCAGTCCGGAGAGCCAAAAAGCCAGGACTTCCTGTGCGGCAAAACCGAGCAGACAACCGGCCCCGCTGGCAATCAGTCCCAGTGCAGCGAAATGACACAGATAGAGGCGTAGCATCCCCGCCTGACTAGCACCAAGACAACGCATTACCGCGCAGCCATCGAGATGGCGCTGCGTAAAGCGGCGCACGGCAAGTGCCGCCGCCGCTGCTGCCAATACCACGCTTGCCAGGGCGGCCAAGCTGAGAAATTTTTCAGCCCGCTCCAGCGCCGCCTTGATCTCAGGACGGGCATCTCGAATTCCTTCGATTCTTTCCCCAAGCGTCAAGCGCGATTGAGCCCATTTCCGGAAATTCTCCACCTCGCCCGAATCTCCCGAAACCAGCAGGCGATAACCGATTCGGCTACCTTGTTGCACCAGGCCGGTCGCGGGCAAATCAACCGCGTTGATCAGCACGCGTGGCCGTAAATTAATGAAGCCTATGGAATAATCGGGCTCCTGCGTTATTAGCGCACTGACGGTAAAATGTGTGGTCCCCAGCTCAATCGTGTCGCCCCGTTTGAGGTCAAGGCGAATCATAAGCTTCTCATCCACCCATGCAGAGCCGGGTGGCGGAATTGCATTGGCGATACGAGTAGCCCGGGACGATGACACATCGCCGAAATCCTCGCTGATACGCAATTCCCCTCGCAAGGGATACCCATCGGTGTTCGCCTTGATCTCTGTCAACAAGCTGTCATCCCCTTTTGCCGCCATGCTAGGAAATTTCACTGCGGTGGAAAGGGTCAGCCC
>JALYOY010000249.1 GCA_030856655.1 Pseudomonadota bacterium
AAGGAATATGGGGGGCTAATGAATCGCACGGACACCTTTTACTTTACCACCATCTCACGGAGGAGTCATGAGCCTCGCGATACTCAGCCTAAACGCCAGCGCCTATCTAAACGCAAGGTACGGATAAAAAGATTACGAAACCCAAAGACTTCAAGCCTGATGCCAGCAGGGAAATAGGACAAAATCTGGTTTCTACCTGGAAACTGTATTTTTCTTTGATATCGTCATATCAAAGGCCAGCGGCCAATCGGGGTATAAACCGAGCCGGCACTGGTCTGCTTCGATTTAACTAGAATCCATTCACGTGCCTGCCAGGCTATTGGGTCCGCCAATTTAGGCAAGGAATGACATGAAGCTGCCCTCATCAATGTGATGTGCGGCTTATAAGCGCGCCGCTCGGTTGAAAATCCGGCAGCGGATAGAGCATCCTGTAATGCGTCCACCAAGTCTTTAAGTTCTTGAGGAATTCTAGCTACCGCCGCGTAAGCAATACCGTTATGTTTCCAGTAGCGAAGTTCTTCGATAACGACATCAAAAGCGCCTACATTGGCACCGTTAACCCCATCAACTGCCAGAGATAGCGCTTCCAGTTCTCTGGTGTCCACCACCCCAACGAATACCAGCGTGAGATGAATGTTTTCCTGCGCGGTTTTTCGCCCGCGGCAGAGCGACTCTGCTTGCAATCGTTCTGCCAGAGCGGCCAGTTTCTTTTGGGCCGTATCGTCCGGCCATATCCCAAAAAAAATCCGGACAGTTTCCCGCTGGGGGTCCGGTTGTCCTTCAATTAACATCGTTTGTTAGAAAACTCTGAACAAGCCTCCCGATTTTACCAGCGACGCGCCCTGCCATTAGATTTATTCAAAAGTTGCAGTTATCAGACATACTGCTTCCGCCTCAATACCCTCACCCCTGCCCACAGGCCCCAAGCGCTCGGCAGTCTTGGCTTTGACGTTGACATCCCCCGTCCGCATGTGCAGATCCTGTGCGATGTTGGTGATCATGGCAGGAATATGCGGTGACATTTTTGGTGCCTGAGCTATGATGGTAGCATCAATATTGCCCACTTTGTAGCCATGCCCTTCAAGCAAGCGGGAAACATTTTGCAACAACACGCGGCTGTCTATGTTCTTGTAGCGTGGATCCGTGTCCGAGAAATGCTTACCGATATCGCCTAGCGCCGCCGCGCCTAAAAGCGCATCGCAAATCGCGTGCAGTAACACGTCTGCATCCGAATGGCCGAGCAAGCCTTTTTCGTACGGAATGACTACGCCGCCGATGATAAGTTTGCGGCCTTCGACCAACTGATGCACATCAAAACCTTGCCCAATTCTCAATTTACTTACCATTATCTCCCTAACCTCTTAAATTGCCTTTATACGGTTTTCGGTAGAAAAGTGGAACGTAGTCATGGTTAGTATCGCGTTGTGGTCTTGATGGCTGCGCTTCGCTCCACCCATCTTCATAGGCTATAAAGGCATCATATCCGATAACCAAAGGCACATTCTGTAAGGAATGATGCCGCAAAACTCGTGGCATTGGTCCTGATTTTACGGGTTTTCCAGTATCAGTTCCGCCAGAGCGAGATCCTGGGGATAGGTAACTTTCAAATTGCGCGCATTGCTCAAAACCAGCTTGGGACGCAGGCCCAGCGCTTCGATCGCTCCCGCGTCGTCGGTCATGGTTATACCACCGATCATGCTCAAGGCTTTCGCCAGCAACTTATAACGAAACATCTGCGGCGTTTGCGCCTGCCATAGATCTTGCCGGGATTCGGTACGCTCAACCCGGCTGCTGGCATCGCTGCGCTTCAACGTGTCCGCCACCGGAACTGCAAGTAATCCACCCACCTCGTCGTCAGCCAGCTCATCCATCAATTTGTCGAGTTGCGTTGCGGCCAAGCAGGGCCGAGCCGCATCGTGCACTAACACCCAGTCGTCGTCTCCGATGGATGAAACTTCTCGTGCCGCTTTCAGGCCATTAAGGACGCTTTGGGCGCGCGTTGTACCGCCGCATTCGAGTACAATCAGCTTGCCGGAGAACTCCGACCAATCATGGCGCAGCCACTCCCGATCGCCTGGCGCAAGCACTACAAATACGTAGGTGATCCGCGGCGAACTGCACAACGTCCTTAACGTCAGGTAGATCATCGGCTTACCGGCCAATGGCAGATACTGCTTGGGAAGCCCATCTTCCATGCGTGAGCCGACGCCCGCTGCAGGTACTAGCGCAAAAAAATTTGCCATTGCATGTGAATTAACTTTGGGTGGATTCAATAAAGTCAATGAAAGATAAATACGTCACGCATGTATTGATGTGGCTGAACTTATAGATTGCAAAAGTTCAGTTCAAACTCTACATCGTCCTCAAATATTTTAGTTTTTTGCCTTGCGCCGGAAATGACAAAACGTATGTTAAGCGCGTATTTGTTGGCGCTGATTTCGGGGACACATGGCAGGCTCTCGTTTACCTTCAGGCACAGCATATGCGCCACCCGTCCAGGCCCCATTTGCTGGAATACGCCACGGTGAGCAATGTGCCGGAAGGTTTTGCCGCTGTTCCGCAATAGGTTCAAAACAATGCCGAAGCCCTCCTCAAGTGGCAGCAGGGGAGCAAGCCACTCGTTAAGGTCGTTGCGGCGGAGCGCCGGATTCAGATGCAACCAGTAGTGATAAGACGGCAGATCGAACTCGCATACGCCGCCAGGTATGCCGATGCGCTGTTTGATGCTCATCAGCCACTCATTTTCGCGCATGTGTTCGCCGATTTTTCCCGTCATATTCAGCAAATTTTGAGATGCTGCCTGTATGTTATTCAGCACCTGATTCAGCGCGCCTTCGGAAATATCCGGACTTTTGCGCAGAATTTCCAACGCTTGTTTTTGCCGCTCCAGTTCCTGCAATAAATCCGATTTCATATCGGCCCGGCCCGTTACATCAAGGATTTCAAACAAGGTCACGAGTGCGCAGTGGTGCTCGACAGCTTCGTGCCTGGCGGAAAAGAAAGCTATCTTGTCAAACAAGTCCTCGAGCCGCAGCAAGGTACGAATGCGTTCATTAAGAGGATGTTCATAACAAATCACGATGAAGGCTCAAAGACTGGGACAGGACACACGATATTGCCCTATGAAACATAATTTTACAACCGAAATTGCCTGTAACCGAAGTGAAGTGCTGGCAGGGGCACCAAGTTTTATTTCGCTAAGACGAGATATTTGCGATGCAAAGTATTCACTTGTTGCAGCAGATGCGCCATATCCGAATCATTGGCAATCACATCGTCAGCTTGTTGCAGCCGTTCGTTACGTGAAAGCTGCATTGCCAAAATGGCGCGCACGGTTTGTTCATCCAGTCCGGTGCGAGCAATAGTACGGGTAATCTGGTCACGTTCGCAGCAATCCACTACCAGGATGCGATGGATCATTTCTCGGTAGCCGCCGGTTTCGAGTAACAGCGGAACAACTATCATTCCGTAGGGTGCGGTGAAAAGTGCGGTACGGCGAGCCGCCTCAACGCGGATAAGGGGGTGCAGAATCGCTTCGAGTTTTTGGCGGGACTCGCTGTCGGAGAATACCAGGCTACGCATTCTTTTTCGATTTAGCGCACCGTCCTCAGTGATGAATTCTTTGGTAAAAACTTGTCGTATGGGAGCAATCGCCGCGCCCTGCGGCTGGGTGAGTTCATGCGCAATCACATCGGTATCGACAAGCTCAGCGCCCAAGGCAGCAAAGAATTTTGCAGCACTGGTTTTACCGCTGCCGATTCCTCCAGTTAAACCGATTATCAAGGGCATGCAGTAACCTGAACCCGGCAGTTGATCGCTAATTCCAAGGTTAATACTTTAATTTACAATACCCTTTTCTTCCATTGACTTTCATCTTGGCGGTGGGTGGGCTGTAGGGTGGATTTAAATCAAAACAAGTCGAAGTAGGCGCGATTAATCTGATTTCCCCAGTATAAGGCAATGAGACCGCCGCCAACCAAATACGGCCCGAATGGTATCGGAATGTGGCGCCCGTGCTTGGCTATAACTATCAGCCCGATACCGGCTATCGCGCCTACCACCGAAGAAAACAGGATCACTAGCGGCAGCATTTGCCAGCCGAGCCATGCCCCGATAACGGCAAGTAATTTGAAATCACCGTAGCCCATGCCTTCCTTCCCGGTGATGAGCTTAAAGCACCAATATACCGACCACAGCGTAAGATAACCGACAACCACACCAATGACGGCGGAACGAATATCAGTGAAGCCATCGCCTAGATTCACCAATAACCCTCCCCATAGCATAGGTAAGGTAATCTCGTTGGGAAGCAGCTGAGTATCCGTGTCAATGAATACCAGCACAATCAGAGCCCAGACGAAGATCAATGCGGCAAAAGCGGCAAAACTGTAACCAAAATGCCAGGCCGTAAAGCCGCTGATGAATCCGGTTAACACCTCTATCGCGGGATAGCGCGTAGAAATGGCTGCACGGCATTGGGAGCAACGTCCCCTCATTACCATGTAACTTGCTACTGGAATATTTTCAAGCACGGTTATTTTGTGGCCGCAATGAGGGCAGGCAGAACGGGGTAGGAAGATATTAAACGGCTGCGACCTCTCAACCGTTTCGCCACGCAACTCGGCGCGCTGCTGCCTCCATTCTCGCTCCAGCATTTTCGGCAGGCGATAAATCACTACGTTCAAAAAGCTCCCTATCATAAGACCAACGATGGAGCAGAACGAAATAAAAAAAAACGGAGTATTTTGCAGCAGGTAAATAAACGACATTGATATTCTGGTATCAGAATTACTATTTGTGTTCTGGCCCTACTCGAATGGCGCCAGTTCGGGGAAAGATTCGCACCACCTTAACTACTCGGTCCTGAGTCTGGACGACTTCCATCGGGTAATCGGCGATTTTAAGGCCGGTACCGGCCTCAGGAATATCCTGAAAATGCTCAAGAATAAGGCCATTGAGAGTTTTCGGCCCTCCCAGAGGCAGCCGCAGGCCAAGCTTGCGGTTGAGATCACGCAGCAAGCTGCTGCCTTCCACGATTACACTTCCATCCTCCTGTTTCACGAATGTACTCGCTTGTGTCGGGGCGTGAGTGGTAAATTCGCCGATAATTTCCTCAATAATATCTTCCAGCGCTACCAGTCCCATCCATTCACCGTATTCATCTACTATGAGGCCGACACGCTCACGGTTTTCCTGAAATAGTTGTAGCTGCGAAAATAAGGGTGTGCCGGCTGGAATAAAGTATGGCTCGCGCATGATTTTCTCAAGTATCGCGGCAGTGACCTCTCCACTTTTCATCTGATTTAGCACCTTGCGCACATGAATAATACCGATCACGTTATCAAGCGTTCCCCGGTATACAGGCAAACGGGTGTGATGGCAGGTAAGGAGCTGATTATGAATAGCTTCATCGTCATCCTCCAGATCGATGGCCTCGATCTGACCACGAGGCACCATGACGTCATCAACGGTAATGGTTTCAAGGTCAAACAGATTGAGTAACATGCCCTGGTGCTTTTTCCGAATAAAATGTCCCGCTTCCAGCACCAGGGTTTTAAGTTCTTCCACGCTGATCTTATGTGTCGCATTATCGTCTCGGGGCTTTAAGCGCAAAATAGTAAGCAACGCCTGCACGAACAGGTTGACGAACCATACTATCGGGTAGAAAAGTTTCAATAACGGCGTCAGCACGTAACTTGAAGCCAGGGCAATGCGTTCCGGGTAAGCAGCGGCAATTACCTTGGGAGTAATTTCGCTAAATACCAG
>JALYOY010000259.1 GCA_030856655.1 Pseudomonadota bacterium
GCAAGGCCCATATGCGCTCGCTAATAATGCCTACGGCGACGATGGACGCTAAAATAATCGGCCAGATCGGCCAACCGGCAGCTTGAATCAAAGCGAACACAGGGGAATCTCCTCGGTAACTGTACGCAAACCAGGTGCTGTAATGTATCTTGCCGATGTATTTTCAGCAAGGAAGGCATTATAAGGGCATTATTTTCTTGTTCACAATTGCTGTGGATAAGTTTGTGGGTAGTTTACAGATAACGGCATTAAGTGGCCCTCTTATAACAATATTTTCTGATTAGATCAATTTTTGAACATCAAAATAGTTGTTATTAAACAGTATGTTATATGTATCGTCAGGATTCATGCGGGTTCGAGGGGGCTAATTACATAATTTGCGGCGAACGTGGATTACTGGAGAATGTCAAGATGAATTTTCTTATGGAAATGGGAATCGCACGCACGGTGTTGAGCGTGAGCGAATTGAACCGTAGCGCCAAGGACTTGCTGGAGCATGCCTTTCCGTTGTTATGGGTGAGCGGGGAAATTTCAAACATCAAGTGCTACGGTTTCGGTCACTGGTATTTTTCCCTCAAGGATTCGAGCGCCCAAATACGCTGTGTCATGTTTCGTGAAAAAAATCGGTATCTGGATTGGCAACCTAAGGACGGCATGCATGTGGAAGTGCGCGCGCTAGTGACGTTGTACCAGACGCGCGGAGATTTTCAACTGAGCGTTGAGACCATCCGACGGGTTGGGCTGGGCACATTGTTCGAGGCGTTTGAGCAGCTTAGGGTCAGATTAGGAAAAGAAGGGCTGTTTGACCCCGCCCGCAAAAAGCCATTGCCGTCATTTCCGAAACAGGTCGGTATCATCACTTCCCCGGCCGCTGCTGCATTGCATGATGTATTATCCACATTGCAGCGGCGCATGCCTTCTCTGCCGGTTATTGTTTATCCCACGGCGGTTCAGGGCGCCGGTGCCGCAGCAAAAATAGCGGCGGCCATTCAAAAGGCTGTAAGCCGCGCTGAGTGCGACGTGCTGATTCTGTGTCGCGGCGGTGGCAGTATCGAGGACCTTTGGGCATTTAATGAAGAGGTGCTGGCGCGGGCAATCGCCACCTGTTCTGTTCCCCTCATCAGCGGTGTAGGTCATGAAACCGACTTTACCATCGCGGATTTTGTTGCTGATATCCGTGCGCCCACCCCTACCGGCGCATCCCAACTCGTCTGCCCGGATCGTGAAGAGTTACTAAGTTGCACGAAAAGCCTGTATGCGTGCATGCAGCGCGAAATGCAACGAGGTATTGAAAGCCGCATGCAAACTTCCGATATGCTTGCATGTCGTCTTATACACCCTCGCGAACGGATTAATGACCAGCTTGCGCACCTTCACCGTTTACAAACACGGTTGGGTGGTTCCTGGCTGCGGAAATACGAAAATAAGCATTGGCGTGTCCGTGAGCTGAACCAACGCCTAACCGTTGCCAGCCCCGACATTTCCCGGCTGATCGAACGCCAGCATGAGCTAGCTCTCCGTCTGCGCCGAGCCGTTTCGGTTCGCATTCAAGCGCTGGTAATGGGCTTGCAGCGCCAGCAAGCAAACCTTGTCCATCTTAATCCGGAGTCAGTATTGGAGCGTGGCTACAGCATTGCCCATACCGCTGACGGGACAGTGCTAAGGAATAGCGACCAGATCAGCATTAGCGATACTATTCGGATGAAATTTGCCGAGGGGTGGAGCAAGGCGATCGTGTCGGAAAAAGGCGATGGCTAAAAATGCGTATGCCGTCCGCATTACTCGCCTCGCAGTAGATATAAGGCGTCTTCTCCCGCCGGGTCCAAGCAGACCTAACAGCCTACCGGCTGCCTTGGTTTGATTTCAATTCGTTTTCTAACCATATCTCAGCCCTATCGGCCCCATCGTAAAAAATTCGTGATCATTGTGGACATTTAGGTAGCGGTGATGCAGACTTGGGATGTGCCCGTCATTTGTGTCACTCGTTATACCAATTGTCGTTTTCCAGCATAAACGCCATGCGATTTCCGGAGCTACTGAATCCTATTTAGCTCTCTTCGTCAGAAAACTACCCTCAATGCCAAAAACCTTCCTCATGCTCGGCGCTATCAACGCATTTTTCTGCGTTGCTCTCGGCGCTTTCGGTGCGCATGGCTTGAAACAAAAGCTTACTATCGATATGCTTGCCGTATATCAGACCGGTGTGCAATATCATTTCTATCATGCACTTGGCTTGGTCGCAGTCGGCCTCATATTGCAGCATTTTCCCCACTCAAGATTGGTAGCTTTATCAGGTTGGTTGATGCTCGCAGGTATTGTCCTGTTTTCGGTAAGTCTATACGCGCTGAGTCTGACAGGAATACGCGGACTCGGCGCAATCACACCACTCGGCGGCATAGCGTTTCTGAGCGCATGGGCGCTACTTGCCTATGCAACATGGTCCGCAAAACAAGCTACATAAGTACCGTGATGGCCATTGTTATAATTCCGAATTCAGCGCATCAGTGACACCTTATCATTTTTTCGCTCCTTGTCCACGCGGACTGGAGTCAGTGCTGGTTACCGAACTCGAGCAACTCGGCGCGTCTGCTGTGCAGGGGCACGATGGCGGGGTGCGATTTCAGGGCGATTGGCGCGTTTGCTATCGAGCCAATCTGGAAAGCCGCGTCGCCAGCCGTATCCTCTGGCAAGTTGTAAACCGGCCCTATACGAACGAGGCCGATATATACAATATCGCTCGTGCATTGCCGTGGCATGAGTGGTTTTCTCCAGCTCTCACTATCCGCGTTAACGTGGCTGCTATCAAGTGCCCCTTACGCAGTCTCGATTTTGTCACGCTTAAGATTAAGGATGCGGTCTGCGACAAATTCCGTGAGACTACCGCCAGCCGTCCTAGCGTGGATACGGCCCGGCCGGATATTCGCGTCCATGGTTTCCTTGATGCCCGCAACTTTTCCTTGTATCTGGATACCTCCGGGGATGCGCTATTCAAACGAGGTTTAAGAGAAAACGCTGGAAAGGCGCCATTACGAGAAAACCTCGCCGCAGGAATTTTGTATTTGACTGGTTGGCGACCAGGCGTTCCGCTACTCGACCCGATGTGTGGCAGTGGCACATTTTTGCTTGAAGCAGCGCAAATCTCATTGAATATCGCGCCCGGGTCCGGACGCAGTTTTGCCTTTGAGAAACTGACGAAATTCGATAAAGGATTATGGAATCAATTGCAGAAAGCGGCGATGGCGCAGCGGAAACCGAAGATATCTCAACCAATATTCGGTAGTGACTTATATGGCGATGCCTTGGCCGATGCGCGCGCAAATCTATCTGCCGCGGGGTTTTCTGAAATAATCACACTAAAGCAGGCGAACGTGTTGGAAACCTCCGCGCCTGCAACGTCCGGTTTGCTTATCACCAACCCTCCCTACGGTGTACGCGTAGGTGAACAGCAAGAGCTTGCTGAGTTTTACCCGAAACTGGGAGACGTGCTCAAGAAAAAATTCAGCGGTTGGAAAGCTTATATTTTCACGGCGGACCCGCTTTTGCCAAAATGTATACGTTTAACTGCGTCGCGCCGTACCCCCCTGTTCAACGGGGCGCTGGAATGCCGTTTACTGGAATATAAAATAGTGACGGGCGGGATGAGGAAGGTAAGGGAAGCTAACGCTTCACCCCAGTCCAGCTAGTCTTATACATCAGAAATTTGTTATACAGATTTAAATGGATAAACCAGAGCAAGACTAAAATGACGGTGGCGCAGGTAAGATCACAAGCACTTGTTATTCATGCGCTGCGACAGCCAACCCGGCATGACTAGTAGTGATCTTTCTGATTAGTGCGCCACGTTTTTCAAGTCGGTCATAATGAGGCATGAAGCCAGGAATAAGAGCTGTTTTTCTATTGATATTTCTAGGCTGTGCGGGCCTGGTAAGCTACGCTCTTTATCTCCAGCTGATAGAAAATCTTTTGCCCTGCCCGCTATGCGTTGTTCAACGCATAGCATACTGGTTAGTAGGTTTAATCGCCCTCATGGCGTTTTTTTGCTATCCCCGGGGTCGCTTGATTTATAGTGGCATGATGGCCGTCTTCGCATTCACTGGGGCTGTGATTGCGCTGCGTCAGGCCTGGCTGGTGCGCTATCCGGAAGCATTCGAATGCGGCATCAGCCCCGAAGAGAAGTTCTTGAATGCTTTACCAATTTCGCGGTGGTGGCCCACAATGTTCGAAGCCATCGGAGATTGCGCTGATACAACCTGGAAATTCGCCTCCCTCACTCTTCCCGATTGGTCGGCTATTTTTTTCCTGATCTTTGGCTGCCTGGCAATTTATGCTTTCCTTGCCAAGAGGAGTCGACGCCAGTAAAGCCGGATCAGAAGTCTCGTTGCTCCCCGATAAAAAAATCCAGCCAGAAAATCCACAGAGGAAGAGCGTAAGGGTAAAGATAATTACAGAGACACCGCCTATCCCATCTTGAAAACTGAATTTCCAGCCCCATTTCTTTCCAATCCTTTACACGTAGCTTTACACGGAGAAACGGAACTTACTCTATGAAACGAATTTTCCTATTTATAATCACCAACTTGGCAATTCTGTTAGTGTTGAGCATTACCCTGCGGCTACTGGGTGTGGATCGTATTCTAGATGCGGAGGGTAGTGGCATAGATTTTAATTCTCTGCTTATCATGGCAGGGGTAATTGGTTTTGGCGGCTCGCTAATATCGCTTGCCATGTCCAAGTGGAGTGCAAAACGCATGACTGGCGCGGTGGCGATCGAGCAACCGTCCGATCCGACGGAGCGCTGGCTGGTAGAGACTGTCCGCCGCCAGGCCGACCACGTAGGGGTGGGCATGCCGGAAGTGGCGATTTATGATTCTCCAGACATAAACGCCTTCGCCACGGGCATG
>JALYOY010000320.1 GCA_030856655.1 Pseudomonadota bacterium
AGCCAAAGTTGCGGAGAATGCTCAAGAAATAAAAATAGGCAAGGCCCCACCAGCGTGCCATTAAATCCGTACAATCCGGCATCGATATCGTCCTCGGAAAACCCGAGGAGGTAAGCTGCAACAGTGCTCGATATGACTCCAACCGTTGCAGCAGCGCCCGCTATGGGACCACCGATGAAAAGCGCCACCAGGAAAATGAATCCTGTCACTGCATTACAACAAAAGAATACCTGGCCGACGCCTCTCAGAATCACCCGCAGAGGGCGGGGCATCGCCTTATCTATTGCTAATGACCATTCCATCATTCACCTCCAGAGTTTCTTATGTGGCTAGCGAGATATTCAGTGCTGAGGTTATACGGGAAGCATTGTCATCCAACGACCTGTTAGCCTTCTGATTGAAGGCTGAACCTCTCCGGCGCGCCCCGGAAATAGTAGGACCACGGCGTCCGTTGATATTATTGCAATTTCACTTCATTCAGCAGACCCTGTTTCACTATGAAGTCGATGACTTCTTGTACGCCCTCGCCGGTACGCAAATTGGTAAAGACAAATGGTCGTTCCCCCCGCATTTTCTTGGCGTCGCGCGCCATCACACCCAAATCGGCCCCGACATATGGCGCAAGGTCGATCTTATTGATCACCAACAGAGCGGAACGCGTGATACCAGGCCCGCCCTTGCGTGGTATTTTCTCACCGGCAGCAACGTCGATTACGTAAATAGTCAGATCCGAAAGCTCGGGACTGAAAGTCGAAGCCAAATTGTCACCACCGGATTCGACCAGAATGAGATCGAGATCAGGAAAATCTGCCGTCATCCGCGCAATGGCTTCCAGATTAATCGATGCGTCCTCCCTGATAGCGGTGTGAGGGCAGCCGCCAGTCTCGACACCCATCAAGCGCTCAGCGGGCAGCGCACCGGCACGCAATAAAATCTCCATATCCTCTTTGGTATAGATATCGTTGGTGATAACGGCCATTTCATAACGGTCACGCATCCTTTTACTGAGCGCTTCACATAAAGCCGTCTTTCCTGAACCGACGGGGCCGCCTATTCCGACGCGCAGGGGATTTGATACTTTTTTCATTTTATATTTCCGAATAAAATGGTTCAGGATCGATAGATTCGGCTGTACTGCACTTCATGTTGCATGGACAATAGCGACAACCCCGGCGCCCAATTGGATAATTCGTTATCCTCAAGCCGCTGCGCGCGGCATGCGGCAAGTTCAAGCGCGGGATGCAATGAAAGCAGCAACCGCTGACCGGAGACCTGTCCAAGAGGAACCGATTTCACGCAGGCCAGCACCTGATTCTCGACCATGGAAAATAACATTCCGAGCAAGGCAGCTTCATGCGGCACGGCCAACGCCTCTGCTGCACATGCAAACGCCGTGGGCAGCGGTATTTCCGGTTGACTCGTTAATATCTCCAACAACAAGTCGTCCGCAATTTTCAGCTCACCTACCAGCCTAGCGAGAGAATATCCCATTTGGATTGTTTCGGCGCGGAACTCGGCGGTATCGCGCGCTGCAATAAAGCGTTCAGTCCAGAGGGAAACCGCATGGGCATCTCGTAACGAGAACGCCTGCAATAAACGCCAAAGAATGGGGGCCTCGAAATCTGCGATTACATTCAGAGATTCGGCGATCCACGCATGGGCCGAGTCCTCGTCCCTAACCATGCCGATCTCGATTGCCGCTTCCAACCCCTGCGAATAGGTGTACGCGCCGATCGGCAGCGACGGACTCGCAAGCTGTAGTAAACGAAGCAGGGCCGTGCTTTGCATTGAGATCTACAATTTTGAGTCGGTTGCGCGATGGATCTTCTGGTGCGCGGGAATGGGCGCCAAGGGGCCACGACCATGCGAATGGCCATGGCCATCATCGCCTCCGTGATGGTGGCCACTCCCTCCACTGTAGGCGCCCGACTCGGGCTCAAATTGCGCACTTTCTTCCGCTACCGCGGCGCCCAGTCCCTCCAGCATTTCTTTCAGTACGCTGTCCTGGCAGATACGTAGAAAATCAGCTCCCACTTGTGTCTGCGTATGACGGTTGCCAAGGTGGAAAGCACATCGCAATAAATTGTGCGGCGTACGACAGCTCACCCGATAGGTTGGCTCCTGTGCGGCAACGATTTGCACCACCCGACCGTCATCGCTCTTGAGCAAATCGTTGTTGCGCAATACCGTACCTCGCGCAGTGAAAATGGCGACCTCTTCTCCCGACGCCAGCGCTGTGCGTAGGCGGCTGTTTTCGCGCAGCTCATAAGGCAGGATCAGCTGCGCGAAAATCGATTCCGCATGCTCTATTTTTTTGTTTAAAGTAAGCATTTACGGTATCAAAACAAAAAGTACCGTTGTGCCATTGGCAGAACGTCTTCCGGTCCGCACGTCAGCAGTTGCCCGTCCGCCCGGACTTCATAGGTTTCCGGATCAATTTCCATTTTTGGGGTTGCACCATTGTGAATCATGTCCTTCTTGCGCAAATTGCGTGTGTCCTTGACCGCGATCAGGTTTTTATCCAGTTTCAATTGTTCCACCACGCCCGCATCAAGGGCCGCCTGCGAGGTGAAGGTGAAGCAGGAAGTTTTAAGAGCGCTACCGTATGCGCCAAACATGTATCGGTAATGCACCGGCTGCGGAGTCGGTATTGAAGCATTCGGGTCGCCCATCAGAGCTGCCGTTATCATTCCACCTTTCAGGATCATGGACGGCTTGACGCCGAAGAAGGCGGGCCTCCACAAGACGAGATCGGCGTACTTGCCCACTTCTATCGAACCAATCGCGTGCGAAACTCCGTGGGTAATGGCCGGATTGATGGTGTACTTGGCAACATAACGCTTCACGCGGAAGTTATCATTCCTGGAGGTGTCTTCCTGCAATGCGCCACGCTGTATCTTCATCTTGTGCGCTGTTTGCCAAGTGCGCAGGACGACTTCGCCGATGCGTCCCATTGCCTGCGAATCCGATGACATCATCGAAATAGCACCCATGTCATGCAGGATATCCTCGGCGGCGATCGTTTCCTTGCGAATGCGTGATTCAGCGAAGGCGAGGTCCTCTGCGATGTTTGCATGCAGGTGATGGCATACCATCAGCATGTCGAGATGCTCGTCAAGCGTATTGACGGTATAGGGACGGGTGGGGTTGGTGGAAGAGGGCAGAACGTTTTCCAGGCCCACTACCGTCATGATGTCAGGCGCATGACCACCACCGGCGCCTTCAGTATGGAACGTATGTATAGTCCGGTCCTTCATCGCGGCGATGGTGTTTTGTACGTACCCGCCCTCGTTGATGGTGTCGGTGTGAATTGCCACCTGCACATCATACTTATCCGCAACGTTCAGGCAATTGTCGATGGTGGCATAGGTCGTACCCCAGTCTTCATGCAGCTTCAAACCACACGCGCCAGCCAGAATCTGTTCTTCGTTCGGGGTCGGCAAACTGACATTGCCCTTGCCGAAGAAACCGGTGTTCATTACCATGCCATCCGATGCTCTCAGCATGGATTGAATATGCCAGGGACCCGGCGTACAGGTGGTGGCAGCCGTGCCGACCGCAGGGCCGGTCCCGCCGCCCAGCATGGTGGTGATGCCATTCATCATGGCATCTTCCTCCTGCTGTGGACAGATGAAGTGAATGTGGCTGTCGATTCCGCCCGCGGTGAGAATTGATCCCTCGCCGGCAATAATCTCTGTCGCCGCACCGATTGCCATCGTTACATTCGGCTGGATATCAGGGTTTCCCGCCTTGCCGATCCCGGCAACCTTGCCGTCTTTCAGGCCGACGTCCGCCTTGACGATGCCCCAGTGGTCAATGATGACAACATTCGTGATGACGGTATCCATCACATCTGCATGGTTGCGCTGGGATTGGCCCATACCGTCGCGAATTACCTTGCCGCCGCCGAATTTCACCTCTTCACCATAGGTAGTGAAATCTTTTTCGATTTCAATAAAAAGTTCTGTGTCAGCCAGCCGGACACGATCGCCGGTAGTAGGTCCCATCATTTCGACGTAAGTCTGACGGGAAATTTTAAAAGTCATTTTTTGCTCCTCTTTAGGGTTATTGGCTTGGCAGCGTGCGGTTATTTCAGCTTACCCATCACTTTCTGGTTAAATCCGTATACTGTCCGGTCCCCGGAGAGCTCAACCAGTTCTATGGTGCGTTCCTGCCCGGGCTCAAAGCGTACAGCCGTGCCTGCCATGATGTTCAGGCGCATGCCGTAGGCCACCTCGCGGTCGAAATTCATCGCGGAATTGACTTCGTAAAAATGAAAGTGCGAGCCAACCTGTATTGGCCGGTCACCCCCATTCGAAACCTTCAAAGTTTTGGTTTCTCTGCCGACATTCAGCTCAATTTGCCCAGGCTTCACAAATACTTCTCCTGGAATTAGCGGTACTCTAGCCATCATAATCTCCTGATTTCTAAGGAATGGGGTTGTGAACGGTCACCAGCTTGGTGCCATCTGGAAACGTGGCCTCTATCTGGATATCGGGAATCATTTCCGGAACCCCTTCCATCACATCAGCCCTGGTCAGTATGCGGGTGCCTTCCGCCATGAGTTCCGCAACGGTATGGCCATCCCGCGCACTTTCCATCATGGCACAGGTGATCAGCGCAACCGCTTCCGGATAATTCAGCTGCAGGCCGCGCGCCTTACGGCGTTCCGCCACCAATCCTGCGGTAAATATCTGTAACTTGTCTTTCTCTCTTGGTGTAAGGTCCATCGCTTCCTCCTCAATAAATGATGGTTGTTTCGATTCTCCAATACTGCGATAAGTACTTAAAGCCTGTCTTTAGGGTTGCAAAAATACCAATGCCGCTGCGGTAAAGTGACATTACGTATTCCATAAACGCGGTACAACCGGCTGACGGCCAAGCATGGCTGGGCGAAGCAGACCCCAGACGTGCAACATTATCCGCCGCGCAGTTTCGCTTGAATGCCCCAGGTAACGCGCAATTACCACTGGCTTTAACTGCGAAACGCCGAAATGGCCGGCCCCATCTGCGAGGGCGCCCGCTCCCTCGCGCACTGCATTCAGCACTTCGGCGGGCGCCGCTTTTCCCACTGCAATCAGCGTTGCGCAGACTGTGCTGTTGTCAAGTATCAGGGGACTTTGCATCGCTGGGCTGCCACCAAGCAGGCGGAGCTGTTCGTACCAGATCAACTTACCATCGCGATGAATGCTGGTACGTTGCCTGATTTGGCCGCCAGTAAATGATTCTCCCGACGCGGTGCGGCCAAAGCAAAATATCTCGCAACTGATATAACTCGCTTCCTTTTCCAGTACTGCACGATGATCAAGCTCTACATGCGCATTATCGAAAAAGATGGTTTCCTGTGGCACCCATTCAAGTACCCCCCCCGCGCTCACTTCCAGCCTTATATCCTGGCGCGAAACATGACCGTTGGCCTTGTACCATTTGGCCGCGCCGGGCGTAGTGATTTGCGCACTCGCCGACTCGCCAACCTTAGCGACGATCTCCAGTTCATCCCCGCCCACCACTCCGCCGGGCGGATGTACGATGACCACCTGGCAAACTTGACGCCCTTCAGGGTAAAGTGGCTTTTGCACCAGTAAAGGACCAAAATGACTTCGGTCAACCAATCGAGTAGCGCCGCCGTCCTCGGCGAAGCCGAGAGACCACCGTGCCACCAATGGCGTATAAGATTCCCGCGGCGCCAGATTCGATGAACGCTGCGGATGCAACCGATGAACCGAAGCTGCAGAATCTCGGTTGATTACAGGATCTTCCGGACAAGGGGTCGAATACATTTTTTTTGTGGGTTATTCAGCATTTCATTTGCGATGCTTCCGCAGACCGGCAACATCACCTCCCTTTGTTGAGTACGTACTGTTTGTGAGCATTTATTATTTTTTTGGCCACGTCCGGCGCCCCTACTTTCCAGAGTATTAGGGTCTGCACGCGGCAAACCTCACATCTGCAACTGGAACGATAATTTGAAGACATCCGCCTTCTCACCCATTACACCAGGCGCATAATTCATGCCTTTGCTGACGAGATCGCCATGCTGGTAGTACGCCGAAATACGCGCATTGAAACCATCGATGATGTAATTCACGCCACCCTCGATTTCCTCTCGATTACTGCTTTGGTTAGGTTGAACACTGGTAAACCTGCCATAGGGCTGGAAT
>JALYOY010000335.1 GCA_030856655.1 Pseudomonadota bacterium
CATGCAATCGCTGCTGACTCGCCGGCTGCTGGGGGCTAGATAGAGTTTTCTCTCCTCTGCCAATCGGCAATAAGCAGCAGCCCGCAGTGTGGCTCATAAGCTCAGAAGCGGCGGGAGGCTCTGGTCAACCCACTGCCATCATGGAAAGAGCAGACCTCTTTCCGGCTTTTTAATCTCGCCGTACCGCTTCTGCCTCAAAAGAGAATCGAAGGCAGGAAGGCGCCCGTGGGTCTGTTGTAGAGTCCGAGGCTCATCAGCGTCATGGGTTGAACGACGCGAAGGCCCTGCTGCAAGCACCAGCGGAACAGTTCGCCATTGCGCGTGGGCAGGAGAAATCCCGGCCCTGCAAAGGCGTCCGCAGCCCCGATGAGAGCCTTGAGGCTTTCATTGTTTTCTCCCACAGCATGTCCAAAGAAGCCGATTAATGTGGCGTAGCCGGTGATGCGACCAGCGTATTCGACGATGGTGGCCGTGCCTTCCTGGATCGCATGATGCACCTCCTGACCTCGATCGTGGCCGTGGATATTTTGGCAGAGGCGATTGCAAGCATCCATATTCTTATCGTGCGCCAAACGGACGGTATAGCCGGGAACGTCGAGCCGCAGCGCTGACCCTTGCATGGTCGCCAGTGGTTCTCGCACCTCAAACCCCAGCTTGGCATAGAGGGACAGTGAGCGATTATGATAGGCGGCTTGCACCAAACGCACTCCGGCGAACCGTTTCTGTCGGGCACGATCCAATACGTTCTCCATCAGGCACCGGCCGATGGCACCATTTTGAACGTCCGGGGCGACCGTTAGCGGACCCACGCCTGCAATGGTCGCATCTTCCAACAGGAAATTGCTGCCCACAATCCGCCCTTCACTCTCGGCGACTACTGAGTATACGTCGGAGCGGGACAACAGCGATGACAAGAGGCCAGATGCCACCTCGGATGAGGGAAAATCCGGAGGGAAATTATGTTGCCCGGAAATCGCCTTGAACGCTTCGTAGCAGATCGTCCCGGCGGCCTCCGCGTCCGAAAGGCTGCCCGTTCGTAAGTTAAAGTGCATGTTCACCTCCTTCCTGTAAATCCATCTATTATCGCTTAGTGGTCCGCCGTACGACGGCGATTCAGCGTAATCGCATTGACTACCTCAGGATTGAACTGACGCGGCCATGCCCTTGCAGCAAACATTCGCAACCGGCGCGCGTCAATGCATCTTTTAGCAGGAACCGGCGGTCATCAGATGGATGGCCAGCATTTGTGGCAATGCAATGAGCGCCGTCACCCTTCCCGGTGTTTTCGTTGTTCGACGGTGGGAAGCCTCTAATTTTATACCATCAAGCGCACGCCGAAGGCGGTAGTCCTGCTCAAGCGAACCGCCTCAACGCGGCAGCGGCGACCCCATACATCAGCACAGCCAGAAGAATTACCATGGCGAAACCTAGATGAATAGCCAGCAACGTAGCGAGGACGGCACCCACCACCGAAGCGAAACCGTTGATCGCCCATGCCCAGGGAATGGTTTCCTGAGCCGTGCGCGCCAACCGCATAATGCCGGTAGGAAAAGGCACTCCCATGCACACTGCCAGTGGCGCGATCAGCGCCACGGAAATAGCTATTTTTGCCGCATCGGGCAAATGAATGAGCGCCCGGAACAGACCCGGTAGGATGACGAGATAGAGCAGCGATAAGGCACCTATCATCATTACCGCCATGACAACATGCTTGCTGCTTGCCGCGCTCGTTTGCCACCGTTCGGCAAGCCAGCTTCCAGCGGCGGCAAACACTAGAAATGCGCTCAACACGACGGCTACGGCATATAGCGGATGTGCCAGGAACAGCACAAATTTCTGGATGAAGGCGATTTCCATGGACATGAAGGCCAGCCCGATGGCGAGAAAGTACAGGGCCACCGGGACAGTGGGCAACGCACGCCTGCAACGCGACACGGCCAGCGGCGCCAGGATCAGAAGAATGCTTGCCACAAATGCCTGCACCAGCGTCGCGACCAGCAGCGGGTAGCTCCAGTCGAGAAGAGGCATGCCGCCCTGCTCGCGCAGGGCAAACAATTCTGCGGCTGTGTTCCATTTGAAGAAGCGGAAAAAATGAGGCTGATCGTCGGTCGCCGGCTCAATGTAGAATTTGTACCGCTCGAGGAAGCCCTGCCGCTGGGGCCCCAGCAGTGCCATGGCTCCTTCGAAGAAATAGGATTGCTCCAGCAGGTTGTAACGATTCGCTTCATCAGCGCGCATTCCTGGGTAATAAGCGAGGTCGAAAGAACGCGCACGGCTGAACCTCTTGATTGCCGCGATTTCCTCCAATGTGAAATCGCTGTTCTTCACCAACAGTGTGACGGTCTTCCAGCCCCTTATCATTACCAGCCGCGCGGCAGGGTTGGGCACGCCGTCTCGTTCCAAAGCAAGCACCGCCGTGGCAAACAGTTTCAGGGCGTCGCGTGGAGGCAGAGTGAGCCAGCGAGTAACGGCCAGCAAGCCACCCGGGACGAGGCGGCTCAGGTAGGTCTGAAGCGCCTCCACCGTATAGAGATAGCTTTCGCTTAAGCCGTATAACCCGGCCGAGGCGACGCCGAATGAATCCAGCAGCGCTACCTGGATCAGATCATAGCGGTCACGGCTCGCATTCACGAAGCCTCGTGCCTCGGCTTCATGCACCTGTACCTCTGGCTGGGTGTAAAGGTTACCGGCAAAGTCACGAAAACGTTGCCGGACCAGATCGATAACGTTACGGTCAAGCTCCACTGCATCGACCGTGACGGCGCCGTGGTAAAGCGCTTGCAATACATCGTTGCCGGCCCCGGCACCCAGCACCAGCACATGCGGTCGTCCTTGCGGCCGTTCCAGCACATGATAAGGCAGCGCCGAGGTGAGTTGGTCGAGATAGGCCAGCGGCGCGAGCTTGCCATCAAACCGCGTAATCACCGCCGGCCCGTCTCCGTCCACGAATACAGCCAGCTGGGGGGGCGGTTCATCCGTGGCGTTGAGGCTCATTCCCGGCGCATGACGGAAGGGAATTCGCGTGCTTTCCATCACTGTGATCTGGCCGAGCGGACTGGAAAGTTCCTCGATTATGCGTGTGCCGGCAATATTCAACATCTGGCTTAAATCTTTATAGGGTGATGGATGCGCTTGCAGCCAGTTGCCCGGCGGTGCCATCACAGCCAGCAAAGCCAGCAAAAAAAATACTTTGGCCAGCCACTTCTGCTGCATCTTCAGTTCCATGGCGGCAATCGCGGCCGCCAGCAAGGCCAACGCCATGAGAACCATCAATACCTTGTGGGGCGGCACAAGAAACAGCACGCCGATAACGCCCAGGCTGCCTGCCCCCGCGCCCAGAATATCGAAGGCATAAATGCGGCCTGCCTGCGTGCCGAAGTGCCACAAGACCAGACCAATGCCCAGTCCCCCACAAAAGAAGGGCAACATCATCAGCAGATAAACCGCGAGTAGCTTGCCTAACTGAGTTTTATCCCACAGCAGTTCGAGTGGATTGAACGGAACCTGTTGCGCCAGCAGAAACGCGGTGGGGATCAGAAAGGCCGTTCCTGTTACAGCGACGAGATAGACTGCGCCGAAGTG
Organism: Pseudomonadota bacterium; assembly: GCA_030856655.1. Taxonomy (GTDB): domain Bacteria; phylum Pseudomonadota; class Gammaproteobacteria; order Burkholderiales; family Nitrosomonadaceae; genus Nitrosospira. The sequence continues at coordinate 3,583 of JALYOY010000335.1, forward strand.
CGGAGCAATTTTTTCCTTCAGCAGTGTCAGCACTGTGCCGCTTGCCCCATAGCCCAGCATCGCTGCGCTGATGATCAGGTAGGCGAAGTGATGCCATAGCACAACGCTGAACAAGCGCGTCAGCAGCACCTCATACGCCAGTAAGGAACCTGAAAGCAGTCCAATTGCGTAAAACGGCGGGCGGAGCCCGGTCATGACTAATGCCCACCGGTGAGCGGGACGAAAGCCACCGGCAAAATCTGGCGAGTGGTCACCGAACCGTCCATGTGTTTCTCGACCAGCATTAAATATTGAGTCATGAAATGCGCGCCGAGCGGAATCACCATGCGGCCTCCCGGCTTTAACTGCTTAATTAAAGGTGGAGGTACATGGCTTGCGGCAGCTGTCACCACAATGGCGTCGAACGGAGCTGCTTCCGGCCAGCCATAATAGCCGTCGCTCACCCTTACCTTTACATTGCCGTAGTCAAGAGATTGCAGCCGCTCGGCCGCCTCTTTTCCCAGTGGTTCGATAATCTCGATGCTGTAAACCGATTGGACTATTTCCGCCAAAACAGCGGCTTGATAGCCTGAGCCGGTGCCGATCTCAAGGACTTTGTCGCCAGCCTTGACCTTTATCAGGTCGGTCATCAGTGCTACGATGACAGGCTGCGAAATCGTCTGCCCATGGCCGATGGGAAGAGGGCGGTTGAGATAGGCAAACGGAACCAGCCAACTAGGCACGAAACGGTGACGCTCCACTTTTCCCATCGCGGACATGACGCTGGAACTAGGAGTGGAATCCGCGTTGGCAGCAACATCGGCCGATATTTCCTCCACCATTTTATGGCGCTTCGTGTCGAATTCCCCGCCATATGACGGCAAAGCGCAACAGAAATAGAGGAATGCACCCAATACAAAATGGCTTTTCATAATTTCATTAAAGCAAATTCTTGGCAGAATGCTGGCAAAATTATGGCTACCCGC
>JALYOY010000001.1 GCA_030856655.1 Pseudomonadota bacterium
ATGAGGAAAGAGGCAAATATAGTGTTGATGAGCAAGCTTATCTGGCTGACGGAGACGCCAAATACCGCCGGCCCCATTAGCCTGAGTACGCGCCATGCTCCACTATCCGGGGATTTCAGACGCAGACGGGGCAATAGTTGATACGCATCAAGAACGGCGCCTGGAAGGCCAGCTGCAGCAGGCCGCCGATAAATACCGCCCAGGCGAGCGCGAGCACCGGGGGATTCATTACCGGTGCAAGCCACAAGGCGCAACCAATAAACGAGATGTTCAACAGCGCCGGTGTTAGCGCTGGAACGGAAAATTTACCGTGAGTGTTAAGTATGGCTCCTGCCAGGGAAACCAAAGAGATAAACAGAATGTAGGGAAATGTAATGCGCAGCAACTCCACCGTCAGTTCGTACTTCTGCGGGCTGGCGATGAATCCGGGCGCGCTCACGTAAATTATCAGGGGCGCGGCGATTATTCCTATCACCGTCACCGTGAAAAGCGCAATCGAGAGCAGTGTCGCGACGTGATTGATCAGTTCGCGTGTTTCCTCGGGCGTGCGGCGGTTCTTATATTCCGCGAGTATTGGCACAAATGCCTGCGAAAATGCACCCTCAGCAAATAGGCGCCGCAGCAGATTGGGAATGCGAAAGGCAACGAAGAACGCGTCGGTTTCAATGCCAGCGCCGAAAATGCGAGCGATCAATATATCGCGTACAAACCCCAAAATGCGGGATATCAGAGTCATCCCGCTGATAGTGGCGAGGGTTTTAAGCAGATTCATGGAAGGGTATGTTAACCGAATATACCTGTTGATTCACTTTGCAGAAAAAAATCTCGCCAGGCATTCTGTTATTTCTGCTAAACGTGGCTTAGTGAGAATACGAGTGAGCTTCTGTTTCCCTTGCAATATGGCAAAAATGTCCGTAGTATTCGAAAGTTTTAAGCAGCAGTCAAACGAGGAATTTTTATGGCGAACAGTGCACAAGCGAGAAAACGTGCGAGACAGAATGTCAAGCAACGTGACCATAACACCAGTCTACGTTCACAATTGCGCACCGCGATCAAGCACGTGAGAAAGGCTGTTGAAACTGCCGACAAAACTATTGCACAAGCTGCATTCAAAGCATCCATTGGCACCATAGATTCGATTGCGGACAAAGGAATCATTCACAAGAATAAGGCCGCTCGCCACAAGAGCCGGCTGTCCGCCGCCATTAAAACAATGGCTTGATCAGCCAATCGCATAAAAAAACCCGGGCACCTCCCGGGTTTTTTTATATTCTGGTTTTTCTCAGGTTGAGATTTTTCGGTTATTTCCACTTACGGGTTTCCTAATTTTTGAGCCCTTGTTCCGCCATGGCGGAGCTCATCAAGGTTACTGTTCGGAGACCAGTGACTTGCAATCAATGTGGTTTTAGCGCATAAAACGATTTTAATACATTAGAAGTAGTCTTCATGAAGAGACCAGTCAGCCGAATTCTCGTCATTAACGATGAAAAGCTGATCCTAAAAGAGCTTATTAAGGGCTTGAATGCGGCGGCCAAATCCCTCGAGAATCCGTTAGGTATCGGTTTTACAGGCGTTACCACGGCCCGCGAAGCACTGCAAGCAATTGAGCAGGATGGTGACATCCAGTCGGTCGTAGTTGATGATACGCTTTATACCCTGAAGAACGGTGAAAAGGGTTCACGCAACTTGCAAATGACGGCATTAAGGCTGGTACAAGAGATTACCCGTTTTCGTCCTGAACTGGATATCTATATCCTGATTGCACAGGAAAAGGTGGACGAAGTGGTGGATGCGCTCTTTTCCGAAACGGTAGATGGATATTTCTACCGGGAAGAGCGTGATTATCGAGGCATGTACCGCATTCTCAATGCTCAGCTTCAGGAAAAGGCGCGCACGCCGTTCTATGACCAGTTAAAAAATTATGTACTCATGGCGAAGGATGCATGGCACACGCCTGGTCATTCATCCGGCGATTCGCTCCGAGACAGCCCTTGGGCTAGTGATTTTTATCAGTTCATCGGAGAGCATATTTTTCGAGCCGACCTTTCAGTATCGGTACCGATGCTAGATTCGTTGATGGAACCTTCTGGTGTCATTGAGGAAGCGCAGAAGATTGCAGCCAAGGCATTCGGGGCGCGGCGCACCTTTTTTGCAACCAACGGTACCTCCACTGCCAATAAGGTGATATTCCAGACACTGCTCGCTCCCGGCGAGAAGCTGCTGCTGGATCGGAACTGTCACAAGTCTGTGCATCATGGTGTTGTACTATCCGGCGCCTATCCGATTTATCTCGACTCGTCGGTCAATAAGAAATTCAGCGTTTATGGACCCGTGCCGAAACAGACGCTGTTCAACGCTATCGAGAAGCACCCGGATGCGCAGGCGCTCATACTTACCA
>JALYOY010000018.1 GCA_030856655.1 Pseudomonadota bacterium
TCTCGATATTAAAATCAGGGTTAGCGCGCATAGTTTGAGCTGTGGACTTGACTGCTTTCTGGTCCCGCGGTGTAAATGCACGCAGCGCATGCTGTACACGGTTGCCAAGCTGGCCCAAAACACGTTCGGGAATGTCAGATGGATTCTGTGTCACGAAATATACCCCGACCCCCTTGGAGCGTATCAACCGCACCACCTGCTCGATTTTATCCAGCAGTGGCTTGGGCGCTTCGTTGAACAACAGATGGGCTTCATCAAAAAAGAATATCAGCTTCGGTTTCTCCAGATCGCCAACTTCTGGCAGATGCTCGAACAGTTCAGATAATATCCACAATAGGAACGTCGAGTACAACTTGGGCGAGTTCATCAGCTTGTCGGCAGCGAGAATATTGATTACCCCGCGGCATTTGCTGTCAGTCTGCATCAGATCGTTGATGTCGAGCATCGATTCGCCAAAGAAGCTATTGCCCCCCTGTTGCTCGATCTCAAGCAGCGAACGCTGGATTGCGCCGATTGAGGCAACTGAAATGTTGCCATATTGGATGGTGAAGTTCTTCGCATTATCGCCGACAAACTGCAACATCGCGCGGAGGTCTTTCATATCAAGCAGCAGCAGGCCGTTATCATCCGCGATCTTGAATACCAGTGCCAGCACGCCCTGTTGCGTGTCGTTCAGATTGAACAACCGCCGAAGCAGCAGTGGCCCCATATCGGATACCGTTGCGCGCACCGGGTGTCCGGATTTTCCATAGATATCCCAGAATGCGACCGGACATCCCGCCCATTGCGGCTCGTCGAATTTGAGTTGCGCGAGCCGCTCTTTCATTTTCGGCGAACCCGTGCCTGGAGCAGCGAGGCCAGACAAGTCGCCCTTGATGTCGGCCATAAATACCGGCACGCCAATCGATGAGAATTGTTCGGCCAATACCTGTAACGTAACCGTCTTGCCGGTGCCGGTCGCGCCGGTAATCAGTCCATGCCGATTGGCGAAACCGGGCAGCAGAACAATTTCATGCTCGGAACTGGCAATCAGTAATGGTTTTGGCATAAGAATTTCGCTGGCGGTTCAATAAAGGATTTCGAAATTGCGTCAGCGCTGCTACTTAGCACTTGTGTTTATCCTGCCCAACTCGCGATCTCTAGGAGTAGAAGCAATAGAAGCCACAACACCAGGGTACGCCAAATCAGCCCAACGGTACTTTGCAGAAAATCCATGTCAGCCTCTTCGCCCACACCCAATTCAGGGCGATAGTACCTTCCGCCCGCCTCTCGCAACGAATCCCCAAGGCGGACCCCAAGCGCGCCAGCGCCGCTGGCCAGGATAATACCCTGAGCTTGGTCGACCCACGACGCGGCTTGAGCGCGCCAGCAATAAATTGCATCCTCAAAATTACCCGCGATGGCGAAACTCACAGCGGTCGATCTTGCGGGAAGCCAATCTATGACCTCGACTGCTTTCGACGCGAAACGGCCAAATTCGTCCGATTCCTGTTCCTGCTCGTGATTCCTGGGGCCGCTCCAACGTTCGCTCAATAGTTCCGAGAGGCGATATAGCACGGGACCCAGCGGCCCCGGCAGCACGACAAAGCAGACAATTATACCAAATACGTAACGATGCGAATGAAGCAATGCCAGTTCAATGGTGATCCGAGCAATTTCCTGGCTGCTGAGTTCGTCCGCCGGCACTCCACGCCATTCTCTCAATAGCTTGCGAGCTAGAAGCAAATCGCCATTCTTGAGGGCATCCTTGATTTCAGTAAACGAGTAGTTGAACTGGCGAAAACCCATGGTGAGATATAGCATCACCACATTCCATACCCAAGCCAACAGCGGGCTGAGGCTATGCAATAAATAGTAGATCCAGCCTGTAAGTATCAGTACCGGAGCCACCGCCGCGATCCATGCGGCGGTGCCATGGCGACGCACGCCGGTGTTGAAATAACGTTCCAGCGCATCAGCATAAGCGAGGAATAGTAGAATGATACGGTTGCGATCGCCAGCGGGACGCCATTGCTCCAGCAGGAGAGCGGAAATCAGGGAAAATAAGGTCATTGCGGAAGGGCCATATTGGTCTTTATCAACCCGCTTTTATAATATCGATAATATTATCCCAACACTGATTTTAGCAGCTTGCCCATTTCTGCCGGATTGCGTGTTACTTTAATCCCGCACTCTTCCATCACAGCGAGCTTTTCCTGCGCTGTGCCCTTGCCGCCGGAGATCACCGCACCCGCGTGTCCCATGCGCCTGCCCTGCGGCGCGGTTACGCCTGCAATGAACCCCACTACCGGCTTTTTCATATTGTCCCTGATCCAGCGGGCGCAATCCTCTTCGTCGGAACCGCCAATTTCACCCACCATTAAAACCGCATCGGTTTCATCATCGTCGTTGAACAATTTCATCACATCCAGGTGTTTTAACCCATTTACCGGATCGCCGCCGATGCCGATACAAGTGGATTGCCCTAGCTTCTGCTCCATCAACTGAGCGACCGCTTCATATGTCAGAGTGCCGGAACGCGACACCACGCCGACCCGCCCCTTCTTATGGATATAACCAGGCATGATACCAATCTTGATTTCATCGGGCGTAATAATGCCGGGGCAATTAGGGCCGATCAGCCGGGTTTTTCGTCCTTGCATCTTGTAGCAGGTACGTAGCATGTCACGAACCGGAATGCCCTCGGTAATGCAGACTACCAGATCTAGCTCCGCATCCACTGCTTCGTCAATCGCAGCAGCGGCAAATGGCGCTGGCACATAGATGACTGAAACTGTCGCGCCGGTTGCCTGTTTCGCTTCGCTAACACTAGCGTAAACCGGAATGCCCTCAAAATCCTCGCCCGCCTTTTTCGGATTGACCCCGGCAACAAAACAATTCTTTCCGTTGGCATAATCGCGGCACATGCGGGTGTGGAATTGCCCCGTCTTGCCGGTGATGCCCTGAGTCATGACTCGGGCATTCCGGTTAATCAGGATAGCCATGACTATACTCCTCCCGCCGCCGATGCCGAGCCGGCTGCCCTCACAGCCTTCTCTGCGGCATCCGCCATGTTGCCAGCTGAAATAATTGGTAGCGCGGATTCGGCGAGAATTCTTTTCCCCAGGTCCACATTGGTGCCTTCCAGGCGCACTACCAGCGGGACGTTTAGTTTCACTTCTCGCGCCGCTGCAATCACACCCTCGGCGATTACATCGCATTTCATAATGCCGCCGAATATGTTTACCAGTATGGCTTGCAGTTTCGGGTTACGCAGCATCAGTTTAAACGCCTCTGCTACCTTCCCGGCGGTAGCGCCGCCACCCACATCAAGGAAGTTGGCGGGATTCCCCCCATACAGTTTGATAATATCCATTGTCGCCATCGCCAGACCAGCGCCATTGACCAGGCAGCCGATGTTGCCGTCCAGCGAGACATAGGAGAGATCATGTTTGGACGCCTCGATCTCCGCCGGGTCCTCCTCATCCAAATCGCGCAGAGCGGCAATCTCAGGATGACGGAATAGTGCGTTGTCGTCAAAACTCATTTTCGCGTCGAGCGCGGCGACATGATCGTCAGAGGTGAGTATCAACGGATTGATTTCGACTAGTGAAGCATCGGTATCATTAAAGACCTGGTACAAATTCTGCAATAAGGTCCGCGCTTCTGCAACAGCGGGTTCCGTGATGCCGATCTTACGGGCGATGCTGTCAGCATCATGGCCATTTAATCCGATCATGGGGTCGATTAACACCTTATGAATCTTTTTCGGTGTTCTGACGGCGACCTCCTCGATATCCATTCCGCCCTCCGAACTCGCCATCAGACATACGCTCCGGCTGCTGCGATCCACTACCAGACCAATATAAAACTCCGTTCTGATGTCGGCGCCCCGCTCAATGAGAAGCCGCCGCACAACTTGGCCCTGCGGGCCGGTCTGATGCGTGACGAGGATCATACCCAATATTTTCTCGGCAAATTGTTTCACTTCATCGAGCGACTTGGCCATTTTTACGCCGCCGCCTTTGCCACGTCCGCCAGCGTGAATTTGCGCTTTGACTACCCACCCGCTGCCATCCAGCGTTTTGGCGGCCTCCACCGCTTCGTCGACGCTGAAGCAGACGATTCCCAGTGGCGTAGTAATGCCAAATTCGCGCAAAATCTTTTTAGCCTGGTATTCGTGGATTTTCATGGCCTCTCCAGCGATTCGGAAAATGAAGTATAGCGTAATAACATTGCTGGGGTTATGGGGCAGAGAAGGGTTTTCGGCTATGGAGTTGCTCCGTTAAGCCGTATGAGGTATGGCTAGCGGCTACTGCGAATTAATTGTCGTTGGCAACTTCATCTTCAGCCTTTTATGTCGGCGGCTTTTTTGGAACTGTATAGCGAGTGCAGCAATGCGTATATTTCATGACCGAGCAAGACGTCCTCTTCCTCGCATGAAGCATCCTTTGCCGGTGCCCGGCTTTAAAGCGGCGCATCGCGGCCAGGCAAATAAGAAACCCGGACCAGCGTAAGCTGCTCCGGGCCGGGGCGTTCGCTTCTTATAGGAGGTCGTGAATGTCCCGCAAGCGCATCTTAGGATCTTTTGGCGCGTTTCCTATTGAACTGAAGTAAGGCTGACGTCGTCAAGAATCCTACCAAAAGTCATCATTAAGCTATCATTCATGCATCCATGTCATCCATTATCATGCATGCCTCACTGGACCTCACTGTCTCATCACCCCTCTGCCTTTGATAACCCGTCGTCATTTTTTTTCGTGCCCAGCGTTTTTTCTGCCACACAATTATTCCGGTAACGGAAAGCATCGCCACTAGCAACCCCATCGCAGAAATGAAAATGCGCCCAGGCAGACCGAGGATACGGCCGGAATGCAAAGGGAACTGGGCTTGTAAAAAGATATCTCCCGCACTGCCGGCGCCTGGAACGTTGGCGCCGGCGGGCGATCCATCCTTACCGTTAAAATATAGGGATGGATTGCCCAGCCCGATATCGCCATGCTCGTCCCCTGGCTCGAAGAAAGTCACACCATAAATACCGAACTCAGGGACATAGAAAATTCCGCCTGGCGGTTTGCTCCAACCGAGCTTTTTAGCGTCCACGGCGGCGAGCTGAAGGACGACACGCCGGTTAACCACCGGTTCAATTGGTTGATCAGGTGGATTGGGCGTACCGGTGAAAGGACTCGGCGTCAGTGTCGAGAATAGCGATACCAGCGGTCTCATTGCCTCCTCCTTGAGATTCATCGACACTGCGGTAACCGCGAGAATCAGCAAAAATCCCCACACCCAAACCCCGCCCGAACGATGCAAGTCAAAGTTGCGCTTGGAATTACCCTGCCGCCAGCGGAAAGTGAACGATTTACGCCATGCGCTCGCGTTGGGAAACGAAATCCACAATGCAATGAAGCAGTCGAGCGCCCAAACAATGGCAAGGATACCCATGAACAGGATGCCAAGCTCGACACCGAACCCATCGGGAATGTGCATGCTGTAATGCAACTTGTACAGGAAAGGAAGCAGGTTTTCACGGCTCAGTGAAATTTCGCCCCACATGCGCTTCCCGCGAACTTCTCCATCTACAGGATCAAGCGCAATCTGGTTGAAGCCTAACTCAAAAGCCTTGCCCGTATCCGGGTTCAGACGCGAAGTTACGCCCAGGCCAAGATTATGGCCGGGCTCCACCATTAGCGGAACCCAGGTTATCAGCAACCTGGGGTCGGCTGCTTCCAGTTGTTCGGCAAGCACTAAGGGAGACTGAGAAACCCCCTCGCCCTGTGCTTCAAATAACTGCGGGTTGAGCCACTCATCCAGTTCATGATCCCACGAGATTATTGCGCCTGTGAGCCCGGAAATGAACAGGAACACGGCCAGGAAAAGACCGGCCCAACGGTGCATCAACACAAAAAAATTACGCTCGACCCATTGTTTGCCGGCGCGCTGTCTCTCTGATGTTCCGATCGCGTCGGATATTGCAGGTGTGGTAATTCGTTTCATTGCATCAGACTATGCTGTCAAGTGCTGGCCCTCTCGGACTTAAAGCAAATCGGTTGCAAAAGCGCTTCGATTCTTCAAGTCCGACACGCTGCTAGCGATGGTGTTGCTGCGCTGTCTTCCATCGATGCGCGGTCTTCCTTCATTGGTACCCGGCTATTGAAAGTCAGGCAGCCGCTCTCCATGCGTATCAGGCGGTCGGCAAGATGAAAATAACGGTCATCATGCGATATTACCAGTATGGCTTTGCCCATGGCACGTAATTCGGGAAGTACCTCCCGGTAAAACACTTCCTTGAATACTGGGTCTTGGTCCGCCGCCCATTCATCAAACATAAAGAAGGGGCGATTCTCCAGATAGGCTACTGCCAGCGCCAGGCGTTTTCGCTGCCCTTGTGACAATGCAAGTGTAGTAAAGGCTCCATCCTTAACCTTGACCTTGTTTTGCAAATGCAGTTTAGCAAGAAGCCGATTGCCTTCGCTGTCCAGATCGGCGCCGCCTGTTTCGAGCAGGCGGTCGAAAAGATGAAAATCGGAAAAGATTGTCGAAAACAATTGCCTATAGTGATCGCGATTCGTATCGTCCACGACTCTGCCGTTGAAGATTATGCGTCCCTCCTCCGGCGGGTAGAGTCCTACCAGTAATTTAGCCAGCGTAGTCTTGCCGCTGCCGTTGCCGCCGACCAGAAAGGTGATTTGCCCCGGACGAAACTCCAGGTCAATCGGCCCCAGGGTAAACAATTCGTCGCTTTGTTCGTGATAATAACGGTGCAATACCCCTTGAAGCGTAATGGATTGCAAAGAGGGTGGGGAAAGCTCATCCGCCTGTATTTCCGAAGCAGCCATTGTTCGTGTAATCTCGTCGATCCGCTCAGCAGAGACCTGGGCCAGATTGGCTCGCGGAATGTTCAGCAGGAGCGCTTCAAGCGGTCCTACCATATAAACAAACACAAGTGCAAAACCGGTCATTATTAACGCCCGGTCGGGCACGTCACCCACCAGTACGAATAACATCATACCGATGAAAGCATAGATCAGGAAGTTACCCCAACTTGCTGAAGCAATAAATAGAGACATTCCGAAAGTCCGTTCATGGCGCACGATTTCAATCGATTTGCCTAGCACCTCATCATAAAATGCGACCCGTTTATTACGGTTCAGGCGAAGCTCCTTTGCTCCATCGGTCAAGGAACGAAAATAGGCAAACAATCTGTCCTGCTCTTCAGCAGCAACATCCAGATGCCGTATGGCGCGCAAATGCGCAAGGTGATAGCCAAGCGAGCCTAAGCCGATGACAATAACTGCAAGCAGAAATGCCTGCCAGGAAAGCAGTGCCATATAAACCAAGCATCCAGCGACGATGACAGCATTTGTCAGGATTACCGGAAAGCTCACGAAAAATTCAGCAACACGAGTGCAATGCTCGGATAGTGCGGATTGCACGCGTGCGGCGCCGATCAACTCAAGATGCCGGTAGTCAGAACCTATCACCCGTTTCGCGATAAAGCTGCGTAATTCTGCATGAGCACGCTGTCCCAGGCGCTCGAATAAAATACCTGCAATCATGTAGCTCAGCATCACGGCAACTGCCGTTCCAGCAAAGATTAGCGCCATTCCTCCGCGGTCCGGTGCCTCCGCCGTAATTGCAGAACTGATCTGTGCCAGCAGAAATACACTGCAAGCACCGTGTATCACGCTTGCAAACGAGGCCCCTGCTAATAATACTTTTGATTGAGTGATGAGATACTTAAGCACGGCTGTCTCGTGGTAAAGATGAATATAAAGGAGACGAATGATAGCTATAAATATTTACTGGAAATACCCGTCAGAACGGTTCGCTTCGCCAGAGAGCGTCCAATCTTACGCACTGCACTCAGCAATTTTCTACTGTTGTCCAAACAGCAATTTTAGCCTTTCTTCCCTGAGCGTCTTTCTGTTGAATTAGACATGAGAAAGACTTCAGCTACTAATTCATGTGTGCCGTAACTCCAGCTTTAAATGATTCTGGTTAGATCAAACCGATACCCCGTCACGTTCAGAAAGATCATTAAACAATAACGTGTCTCATTCGTCTTTATCCATTATAGGAACATTTGCCTCAAACTGAGTCTTTCGGGGAGTCCATTGATGGGCATGCAACACGAGCAAATCCAGGAGCTATCTGCTCGTGCGGCCCCATTGATATCCCGCCCCGATGGAGCCACCTACCTAACGACTTATTATGGCAATACGCTGCTGTTGCAAGCGACTCATGGAGAGGAAAATCCCTCCACGTGGAAGCTGTACCAGCAGTCAGGCCAATTAAAGCTGGAGTGGACGGATTCTCGCTCCGGCATGCCGGACACGGCCGAACTGCTGGCAGCGCTCGAAGCCTCCTTTACCAGTTATCCCAATCAGCACAAGTTGAACCTCCTTGCACCAGTCGGGCAAGCCGACGAATTACTTCAGTCCGGAGTTCTTCTCAGGGGCGAGAGCAATCAGCTAATCGTCTACGCTGAGCTTTTCTGGCAGCAACCCAGAATCTGGCTTGCTTCACCGCAGCCATACGCTTTTCCCCCGTCCTATGTCCTCAGCCATGACCGCCGCCACCCGTTGCGGCCGCCTAAACCGATCGGTACTGTCTATCGGCGGCACATCCCGTGGCTTGACCAAACGCTTTCGTTCCGGGCGGTAAACATCAAACATGATCTGGAATGCTTCAGCCGCTGGATGAATGATCCGATAGTCGCGCAGGCATGGCGAGAAGAAGGTGACCTTGCCAAACATAAGACGTATCTGGAAGGCATCGCAGCCGATCCGCATATCACCGGGCTCATCGGCTGTTTTAACGACGAAGCATTCGGTTATTTTGAAGTGTATTGGGCGAAAGAAGATCGTATTGCTCCCTTCTATCACGCGGACGATTTCGACCGTGGCTGGCACGTGCTGATTGGAGAACCTCGCTTCCGAGGCAAGCCCTTCGTCACCGCGTGGATGCCATCCATATCGCATTACCTGTTCCTCAACGATTGCAGAACACAACACGTTGTCATCGAACCTCGTTCGGATAATCACAAGATGATCCGTAATCTTGCCAAGTGTGGTTACGCGAGTCTCAAGGAATTCGATTTCCCTCACAAACGCGCCATGCTCGGCATGTTGTTGCGGGAACGCTTCTTTGCTGAGCGGCTATGGGTTCCGCGCGATGCCGTCGTAACGTCACTTTCCACAACTCCGTTCTAAGGATATCGCAATGCAAATTCACGACTTGATCGGTATCGGCTTCGGCCCGTCCAATATTGCACTTGCCATTACTCTGGAAGAAAAAAAGCAGCATGGGTTCAATGTTGACTCATTTTTCATCGAGAAACAGCCAAGTTTTGCCTGGCATGCCAACATGATGCTGGACAACACGCATATGCAGATTTCCTTCTTGAAGGATCTGGCAACCATGCGTAATCCTTCAAGTTATTTCACGTTTATCAACTATCTGCATCAGAAACAGAGGCTACAGGACTTCATCAACCTGAAAACCTTTTTCCCGAGCCGCCATGAGTTCAACGATTACCTTGCCTGGGCCGCGGCGCATTTCGACAACCGCTGTGCTTATGGCGAAGAAGTTTTCGAAGTGCTGCCGGAGAAGCGTAATGACGAAGTCACACTGCTGCGCATACGCTCGCGCGATTCCCATAAAATCGTTCATGAACGGCTCGCCCGCAATCTTATTGTCAGCGTTGGAGGCACACCCAGCATTCCCGAATGTTTCCTGCCGCTAAAAAACGATGCACGGGTGTTTCATTCAAGTGGATACCTCCGCGAGATCGCACGGCATGATAGCGCCAAAAAGGTGGCTGTCGTAGGCGCGGGTCAAAGCGCCGCGGAAATTTTTATGGATTTGCACAACCGCCCAGGCGACCCATATGTCGATCTCATAATGCGGGCTCGCGCAATCAAGCCCTCGGATGACAGTCCCTTCGTCAACGAAATTTTTAATGCCGATTTCACTGACTTCGTTTTCAGCCGCTCCGATCAGGATCGCGTCGCACTACTCGATGAGTTCTGGCACACCAATTATGCGGCACCCGATCTCGTTCTGATCAAACAGATCTTCAATGTGTTCTATCAGCAGAGAGTCACCGGCAATACACGCCATCGCTTCTTGCGCCGCCACGAAGTTGCCAGCGCCAATGCGTTACCGGAAGGCATTCAATTGGTCCTGAGGGACCTTAATGCCGGTCGCGAGCACATTACCACCTACGACGCAATCGTGCTTGCAACGGGTTATGACCGGGATTATCACAAATCGCTGCTGAAACCGCTTTCGCCCTATATGGGCAACTTCACCGTCGACCGTCAATACCGTTTGCAGACTGCGCCAAACTTTCGGCCAGCCGTCTTCCTTCAAGGTGCCTGCGAGTCAAGCCACGGCCTGAGCGACACCCTGCTTTCGATAACCGCCATTCGCACCGATGAGATAGGGCGAGCACTGCTGGGCACGGTTAATCAACCCGTAGCTAAGCAAACAGATAATCCAATACGTGCGGTTGCCGGCCGTTGAATTTTTTATTTCTTTAATCCAATAACGCAGCTAAGTCCGCACCGGTTTTTTTAACGATGAGCAACTATAACTATGAAAGCCTACGCAAAAAACATTAAAGGGCTGAAGCAACTGAAACACTTCGGATTTTTGCGCACTATGCAATATGCATTGGCGGGCTTATTAATTTCTGCTTATGCCCATGCTCAGCAGGTTGACCCCAAG
>JALYOY010000028.1 GCA_030856655.1 Pseudomonadota bacterium
AGAATACGCTGGTAGCGAAATTCGAACCGGCAAAAGACTATTATATTTACCGGGATAAGGTTGCCTTCAAGCCGCAAAATACCGAAACGTTAATCGAGAAAATCTCGCTACCCAAAGGGGCAGTAAAAAGCGATTTGACTTTCGGCCAAGTCGAGGTTTTTCACAAACCATTCGAAGCGGTGATTTCCTTGAAACGGGCAGCATCGTCAACAAGCAAATTAACCCTTGTTGCTACCTATCAAGGCTGTAATGAACCGATAGGCGTTTGCTACGCGCCAATCAATAAGGTAATCGAGCTGACGCTCCCGATGGCAAAAGCGGCGGCGGGAAGCATTGCCAATGCTGTGAGTAACGATGCGGCGGCGGCAACAGCTTTTTCAGCCGCACAGCCGGATGCCGCCGCCGAACTATTCCAGTCACCTATCCGGTCTCCCGCGATTGAGACGGAATCGAACAAAATAGATCAAATGTTCGAGAGCGGTAGTTTCTGGATGATTTTGACCGGCTTCTTCGGCATCGGGCTGCTCCTCTCATTCACACCGTGCGTGTTCCCCATGTTTCCCATCCTGTCGGGAATCATTGCCAACCGGGGAGAGCGCATTACCAAGATCCTTGGATTTACATTATCGCTAGCCTATGTCATGGGCATGGCAATCACTTATGCTGCCGCAGGGGTGGCGGCCGGCCTTTCCGGTGCGATGCTCTCCGCGGTTCTGCAAAATGCCTGGGTGCTTGGCGCATTCGCGCTGGTCTTTATAACGCTGGCCTTTTCCATGTTCGGTTTCTACGAATTGCAATTGCCAGGGTTTCTCCAAAACAAACTTTCCGAGGAGGCGGGGCATTTAAAAAGCGGGCACTTGACCGGCGTATTTGGTATGGGGGCGCTGTCCGCCTTAATCGTCGGGCCTTGTGTGGCCGCCCCCCTGGCTGGGGCGCTGCTTTATATCAGCCAAACCCGGGATGTGGTGCTGGGCGGCTCGGCATTGTTCGTTATGGCACTGGGCATGGGTGTACCGCTGTTGTTGCTGGGCGCCTCCGCCGGAGCGCTTCTTCCCAAAGCAGGCCCCTGGATGGAATCGGTCAAACAGTTTTTTGGCGTATTGTTGCTGGGGGTGGCAATATGGCTGATATCGCCTGTCATCCCGGCGGTAGTGCATATGCTGCTATGGTCGGCCCTGTTGATCGTCTCAGCCATTTATTTGCATGCCGTTGACCCACTGCGACCGGATGCCTCGGGTTTTCGGAAATTTCTGAAGGGGCTGGGCATGATCGCGTTGCTGACCGGCGTTGCTCTGCTGGTAGGCGTTTTATCTGGCAGCCGTGACATTCTGCAGCCTCTCTCGAGAATAAATATTTCCAGCATTGATGCGGGAGAAATGAAGAGTGTGAACCAGGCCGGGCATTTACCATTTCAGCGGGTAAAGTCGATAGTCGAACTTGAACAGCATATCGCCCGTTCGCGGAATAAATACGTGATGTTGGATTTTTACGCGGACTGGTGCATTTCGTGCAAGGAAATGGAGCGCTTCACATTTACTGACCCGAAGGTGCAGTCCCGGCTGAAAGACGTCGTGTTATTACAAGTTGATGTTACCGCTGGAACGGCCGACGATGCAGCGTTGCTCAAACGCTTCAAGCTGTTTGGCCCTCCCGGCATCCTGTTCCTCGACCGCCAGGGACACGAAGTTCCACGCATCAGACTTATCGGGTATCAGGATAAAGAAAGTTTTCTCGCGATACTCAATGCGGTGCTCATTTAGCCATCGCTTTCAGGGGACTTAAGCATATCAAGTTGCAAGAACTCATGCCGTGCCGTAGACACACCGGGCAGAGCCGGCAGGCGGGATATACCATTGGTGATCATTGCTTTAAAAATGGCGTTTTCAGGGCAGATATTAATGACTAAATTGCAACAGATGTTGTTGTATACGGGTATCGCAATACTTGCAATCATTGCCGGTTTATTGTTGCGCGGCCAGCTAACGGCCAGCAATTCGCAGCCTGGAGCGATCATTGGTATTGCAAATAATGGGGCGGAAAAAATCTTCGCAGCCAGCCTGCCGGATCTTCAAGGCACGAACCAGCCCATTTCGCAGTGGAAGGGCAATGTAATGGTGGTTAATTTCTGGGCGACCTGGTGCGCACCATGCCGCGAGGAAATCCCGGAGTTCATTAAGCTTCAGAAGCGGTTCAGCGACCAAGGGCTGGTTTTCATCGGCATTGCGGTGGATCAGAAAGAAAAGGTGGCTGCTTTCAGCAAGGAGATTGGTATCAATTATCCCGTACTGGTGGGCGGCATGAACGCCATGGCACTGGCCAACGCAGCAGGGAATCTCCAAGGGGCGCTACCTTTTACCGTGGTTATTGACCGCAGCGGAAAAATTACGGATACCCGTTTGGGTCGTCTCAGCCAGAGCAAACTTGAATCCATGCTAAAACCTCTGCTATAGAAGTTCGTATTGGAACCCAGCTACTAGCTATCGAGGCTTATAACCGCGCGCTTTCGTTACTTCCCACAGGTATTCCAACGTATTATCGGACAAAATAGGCATCGAAAGAGCCGCTCTATTGAAAGGCTGTACAAGTAAGTCAATATTATATTCCCTGCTGCCAGCTAACGTTTCATCCGGTCTTTCCGCCGTTGCAGGCGTGAGAAGAATAGTAATTTGGGTGATTGCGTACTCGTTATTGCCGTTGTAAATGGTCCCGCTGAAGATCCCGTAACCAAACCCGGCCTGGACAACAAGTTTGCCTAGAGCATAAGGCGGAAGAACGATATCAGAAAGTTCGGGTATCCTGGATTTCTCGCGGCAACCACGGATGGCGGCGTCGGTGGCGCGAAGGCTCGTTACTCCCTTCACGGACTCAAGTACGCACTGATCATAATCGGCCGAATCCGCTAAGCTTCGCGCAGGTAGGTTGGACGATACCATTACCAGCAAAACCCCCCCCAGAACGGTCCATCCTGCCGGGATTGTTATTTGCATTTCTATCCGGAATAAGAGCTAAATGTCTGAACTCGTAAGCCACACTATACACGTGTTTCTCGGGTCGCAGGCTAACCGGATATCGCCATTAAAGGGAGTTGTGAAAATCTGCCCCAGCTGGAAGAAATGGAAGGGCGGCGCAATGGCAGTTCTATAACTAAAAGAGAGAGAAGGACGAACTTCTCTCTCTCGTGGAGTGCTCTCGTGAAACAATGCTTAAAAATTCATAAATACATTAACCACCAAATTGTGGCCCATATAGTTGGCACCTCTCCGAATAATGTATTGATTCATATAACCGACTTCAGCTGAGATGTTTTTATTGAAGGCATAGCCGAACCCCGTAAAGAACCGGTTTTGATCGAACCCTCGCCGGGGAACCCAATCCGTATCGTTAAGGCCAAAAAACGCTTCACTCTGGATTATGTAGCTGAAGCCCGGCGCAAATGAGAGCGGGATCGCTGCCTTTAGCAAGTGCCGATAACGGTTAGCCATCGCCGAATTTGCGGGCGATGGATCCCCTGGATTGGCCGATGTCCCTATATGGTCGGGGACAAAACGTTGTTCCAGACGGCTGCGGCTGGTAAGCCTCCCCCATGAAAATTTGTCGCTCCATATGAGCTGTTGCCAGGCGCGGTGCTCATCGTACGTATTCTTGACATAGGGAGTTGTGGTCGGTGTCCAAGCGTATCCTGCCCACACACTGATAGTGTCGGTAACTTGATAACCTATACCTGGCCGCACAATGGCTTGGGAAAATTTCGATGAATCGTCAGCGAAACGCCCTTGGCCTTCGGCCCACCACTTAACTTTGGCCAAGGTTGGATTGTTTGGATTGATAAACCCAAAATTACCGGTACTGGTGATAGCTCCCCACGTTCCGAAGTCTTGCACATCCGGGTCGAACTGCTGAGCAGTAACTGAACCGGAAAGTAACAGACCAGATAGCCATGCCATCGAAATGCGTCTTTTGTTTAGCACTGAATTTCCCCTCCTTTAATGTTGATACGAAATTTCATCCTGAATTTCAGCTCTGATTAATACCCGCTAGCTGGTCACTTGACGGTGTAAATCTTTTTAAAAATCGGGATTGAACCTGGGCAAGGAAGTTAGCATACAATAAGTTAAGAAAGCGTTGCATCGATGTGAGAATTCTGTGAAGGAGATTCTAGGCTTGCGGCGTATGTAATGAACAGGATATAGCAGACAAGAAGCATCTTTCAGATTATGCCAAAAAAATATGAAATTCTCCGCTCTCCGCCCGAGTGGGCCTGGTAATATTACCACCTAATTTGGCGCCGAATTCATGCGAGTTCGTCGAGTATTGCTTTTAGATCGTTTCAAAATCCACTTTTCCATCCCGAAGATGCCTTTTTGTAAGATGGATCGCCTTTCTACATGGCAATCGCCCGATAAACATTATAGAGGCTGATTATGATGATTAGTGTGCCCACCAGTATCAGCAATGTTCGTGCGTGGAGCTTCTTGCATAGCACAGCTGCGAATGGCGCGGCAAAAAGACCTCCAAATACCAAACCCACGATGATGGGCCAAGTATTGGTTTCCATCAGCAATGAAAAAACCGCCGCGCTCGTTAATGTCAAAAAGAATTCCGCGAAATTGACGGAGCCGATGGTGGTGCGCGGATCGTTACCCGAACTTACGAGCGTCGAGGTCACCACCGGTCCCCAACCACCGCCCCCAGCCGAATCGACGAATCCGCCAAATAGGGCAAGCTTTCCAACGTGCCTTGGGGGCCGTGTGCGCAGACGCAGCGGACGAAATGCTTTGCTGAGGATATAGATTCCGAGCAGCAGCAGATAAGTGGATATATACGGCTTGAAGATGGCGCCGTCGATTTGAGTTACCAGCATTGCGCCCAGTACTCCGCCCAAGATACCTGGTATTAGCAAACGTACAAACAACTGTTTATTCACATTACCGAATTTGGCGTGAGAGATACCCGAAACGCCGGTAGTGAATATCTCCGCAATATGGACGCTTGCGCTGGCCACGCCCGGACTGGCGCCTGTTGCCAACAGGAAGGTGGTTGCCGTAACGCCGTAAGCCATACCCAGCGCCCCATCGACTACTTGTGCGAAGAACCCAACCATTACGGCGCTCCAAAAGACTCTGCCGCTGAGCGTTTCGCCGATGATTTGCCAACCACCAAGCCAATTATTGGAAAGGAAAAAACGTCCCGTCAGAAACAGGATCAATACAATCAATACCAGAACGATGAACCACATTGCGGCATGAAGAAGCGGGTGTGTTCCAGGATGAGAAACAGGTTCCTCAACGGGAGGAAGGCCCAATTCTTGATGTTCCACATTGATAGGATTCTGCGTCAGATCCAGGTTGCGAATCTTCATCTTTTTAGTTCCATACCTCTTTTATTTGCGGGACACTATACCGATAGGTTCAAGCAACCCGAAATAACCTAATAGAATATGTTTATTCTTTTCATTTAATACTGGTTAGATCGAATGTCCTGCCGCCGGTGTAAGTACGGGATGTGAAAAAGGCACTAAGAACTAGGGCACAAAGTTTGCCTGAGACGTTCTTCGGAAATTATGCTCTGCGCCAGTTTATTGGCGAATGTTGCACTTCGGGATGAACCCGGCGGAAAATTTATACTTAGACCATTGGAGAGTTATGCTGGTCGCCGATCTCATACTTATTACTCATTTCCTGTTTGTGCTGTTCGTCGTCGGCAGCCTGCCGTTAATCTGGATCGGTGCCTGGAGGGGGTGGGATTTTGTGCGAAATCTTCGGTTCCGGCTTGCGCACTTGGCTGCCATCCTATTCGTTTTGGGTGAATCCCTCATTGGTATGGCATGCCCGCTTACCGTGTGGGAAGATTCGCTGCGGCGCGCGGCGCCTGGCGGTAACTTCGTCCAGCGCTGGCTGCATCAAATTCTGTTCTACGATGTTTCGGAATGGATGCTGACGACGGTCTATATGCTGTTTGCCCTTCTGGTCGCAATCACTTTCAGACTGCTTCCACCGCATCATCGTAAATCTCATCGCTGATTTTTTAGCCCGGTGCCCGTCCGTGATTATGGGTTCCTCTTCCGCTTAGAAGGTTGGGCGCAAAAGAATGAACTCCTTCACCAGCCATCGCAAGGCAACACCTGAGCCCAAGCTTAAATGACCTCGATCTGACGCGAATAGACGAGTATTCGCCAGTTCCTATCGTTACAGTCTAATGTCGGAATATTTTAACAGTGATTTATTGCTGACTTTACCCAGGTCGCCGGAGAATCGCCAAGTATGATTTTGACAGGCCGCCTCGCGCTTGGGTGGTAACACTCGATCGAGTTACGGCGTTCATACGCTCGGCACTGACAACCGCCTCGATCTCGTTAAACTTTTGGCGCTGCCTCTGGACAGGATGGCATCCGTATCCGCGGCGAGCCCTGCCGAAGCGAAACCTCGTAAGCGTGGACGGTTCAGCTTGGCACCTTGAACTGATAGACCCGCGGCAATCACGGATCTTTCAAATAAAAGCTATTCCGATCTTGAGAAGATTTTCGGGCTCATTCAGAGGTCTTCTCAAGCCATGCCCGTCCTAACCGTACCGGTTTCTCGTCGCTGTTTTAAAAATCGACCTGAAGCTGTGTCATGAATACGCTTAGATCGGCGTTATGAAAGGCATTGGTACGTGCGCCGGCGCCCCCTGAAAAGCCATCAGTATTTGTGACCGGAGTCCTTGCGGTATTTATGTTTAACACATGAGCAACGTTGGCCTGCCATTTGACATTCGGGTGTATATACCAGTTTAAGCCAATCCTGACCATGTCAGCTTCACCTCCCCTGATTACTCCAGAGTTCATGTTGATATAGTCATACCCAGCGGCCACTTCCCACGCTCCCCAGCCTGAACCGTTCCATTGAAAATTCTGCTTGGGCTTTATCCGGTTCGCTGCGCCATTTCTAACGTGGTAGGCTTTAGACTCGCCGGTAAGGAAATAACTTACAAAACCGTAGTAACCGGTCAGATGTTCGCCGTCATAACCCTGGCCATTTATGTTTGTACGTAAATATTCCGCTTGAGCCGAAAACGGGCCATAAGTCAGCCAAGTTTCTGCTCCGTAGCGATCATAACTGTCTATGCGCCGGGAACCTGGAGCCCCAAGAGGCCCTACAGTCAAGTTGCCCGTATTTAACACGTTCGTACGGTCTACGTTAGTTCCAGGAAAGGCAAAGAACGCCATTCCGCCCCCTCCCCCGGTTGCACCCTCATTCACAAAAGTGCCATTAGCCCGATACTGGTTGCTGACTACAGTGTGTCCTGCGGAAACGCCTACATGAAAGAAATGGGTTTCATCCGCCATCCACGGCCTACCGCTTATGCGACCGATGCCTGTCCAGCCGCTATCGCCCGAGCCGTTATTGCGGCTCTGGTTGCCATTGGCATTAACCGAGGTGGAAGCCGCAGACCAGGAGCCGATTGGTTCTGTTTGAAAAGCAATCCCGGTCTGCCATCGCGGGACCGCGTAGTTGAGGCCGATACCGGTTTTGTAAACATTGGGATTGTCAACAAACGAGTTGACCGACATATGACGTTCGATGAACGTAAGATAGCGGTTGCTGGCGGCTTCTTCCAGACTAAACGGCTCCTTGAATGAACCGACTTTATATGACAGCTCAGGGGTATGGTTCAGCCGCACGAAAGCATCGGTAATACCGGATCCCACCGAGCCATTGCCGCGGCTGAAATCGTACTCGAATTTATAATCAATGATTTTGAAAAAAGTACCTTCGGCACCAAGACGCGCCCGGCGAATATTCATGCCGCTATTCAATTCATTAGGCAGGTTGGATCCAAAAGCGGGCGCAACCTCATTGATAAAATTGTACTGCGAGGCCGCCTGTATGCGCCCATTCATAGAGAATGTAAAATTGCCGTCCTTGGTTTCAAAATGTAAACCACGGTCGTCGAATCTCATGTGAACTTTCTCGGTTTCTTTGACTCGTTCGTCGAGCATTGCGACATCATTAATAAGACGTGCACCTGCCATCTTCTCTCTTATTTCCGCCGCTCGATTTCTACGGACTGGGACGGATTCGGCCGTGTCCGTTTTTACCACAGGTTCCGCGGGAGCAGTTTTTACCACAGGTTCCACAGGAGCATCGTCGACTCTCTTGAAAGAACCCAGGCGTTCCCGGCCATGGCCGGGCTCTGCATAGAGCTGCTTGGTTTTTTTGTCCACGTATAGGTCAAGGGCAAAAGCCCCGGATGTTAAGCCTGCGCCTAACACAGCAATGACTGCAGAAGCACTTCTGGATAACTTCACGTTTTCCCCTCAGAGTTGTGATTAATCAAACTGAGAGAATGGTACGGATGAGTTGTGACAGCTTTGTTATGATTTTGTAACAGTTTTATGACAAAACCAGAGTACCCGTATTGCGAAATGATCATGCCGACGGGAAAATTCAAAAACAAATTGTGCAGCGCAGGCAATGCAGGAGATCCTGCATATGGGAAATTCTCTACACCAGCTAGGGGGAAAAAACACGAACAAACACATTAGAAACCACCTGTTTCCCGCAATCTCAACGTGGCAGATGCACAACAACATGCTGCCCCATACGTTGAGATCCCGGTATAGTCGACTGGGCTTCACAGCATCAACATAGATCAGTCATTGCGGGGTTGTGACATAGTGCAGCTAGAATAGTGCCAAAAAAGTGTCGATTTTATTGTCGTACTTGTAACGGTTTATGAGAATACAATGGGTTAGGGCTACGTGGCAGGCGAGGTGGGTGAATTGAGATGTGGTTCCCTCCTTAAATGGAAATGGGCGGCATCGGCGCCGGCCCTGACTGGGCGGTCTCGCATTCCACTTTTTACCTGACCATGATAGTCTATGCGTTGAGTCACGCAAGCCATTAAGAAAACTGCTTTAACTTTCCTAAGACCCGTCACCAATAAAGAGGAATAGATATGGAAATTCACGTATATGACACCTATGTCAAAGCTAAAGATGGCCACACTATGCATTTCGATGTATTCACTGCGGTGAAAGACGATCAGAAAGCGATCGAGTATGCGAAAGAGTGGCTGACTTCAATCGGTGAAGGCGATGCGGCGGTCACCAGCAAGGAATGTAGTTTTTGCCATAGCCAAAGCGCTCCTAGTAATGTTGCTGACGCGATTAACAAGGATGGATATTTCATCTATAAGATGGAAGGCTGTAAATAATTTTGATGTGGTGTCAGAAAGTAGAATCAGGGAAATTGTGCTGGTGGAAGAGGAAATGAGTTTTAAAAGATCATGAACGCCTGTACATTACGGGCGCTCTTCCTTGGCTGTATCAAAAGCCTTGCCGTGTTGGGGCTAATGTTTGTTCCCCCGCTTTGGGGTAATGAACTTGTCAAAACTATCGAACAGATCAAGCCGTCGATTGTTGGGGTGGGAACTGTTCAAAGGACACGATCGCCACCCGTTAATATTCTAGGCACCGGCTTTGTTCTGGATGATGGCTTTCATGTAATTACCAGCGCTCACGTAGTTCCCGAGGTACTGGATGTCACGAACAAGGAGTCATATACTGTCATTACCGGCAAGGGTGAAGAGCCGGAACTCAGAACTGCAACGATCGTTGCTATCGACAGGGAGCATGATCTGGCTCTGCTGAAAATCAGTGGAGCGGCTTTGCCTGCCATGGAGATTGGGGATGCAGGCAAGGTTCGGGAAGGGCAGACCCTGATTTTTACCGGGTTCCCAATCGGCATGATTCTGGGATTTTATCCGGTCACTCACCGCGCTATGGTTTCTTCGATTACGCCGATCGTGATGCCCGCGCGCAATTCTCGGCAACTTAATGCAAAAATGATCGGCCAATTGCAGAAATCCGCTTATGCGGTGTTTCAACTCGACGGCACTGCCTATCCAGGCAGCAGCGGAAGCCCTCTCTATGATCCTGCAAACGGGCTTGTATATGGCGTTGTCAATATGGTATTTGTGAAGGGTAAAAAGGAAGCGGCGCTCAGCAATCCAAGCGGCATAACGTATGCTATTCCCGGCAACTACATCCGTGAATTGTTGCGGCGCAAACAGCAATAGATGAAAGAACGCAAGGTTAAATCCATAAGCGCTTCCAGAATCGGTTGGACCAGAATAGACTCGACCTGTCTGTTATCACAATCCAAGCATAGGGTACGCTATCATTGTCAAGAACGTGTTAAGACGGTTTTTATTGATCAGATATGAGAATAGCTAGGGCTTACTAGCGTTGGAAAATGGGACTGGCTTAACTGCCTTAAAGCGATGAGTGAACGAGGAGGAGAAATCATGCAAACGGTTACTGTGGCAATCGCGGATACGGACTCGCGACGACGCACAAAATTAGAGCAATCTTTGCAAGGTGGGCAAGGCATCAGATTGCTTAAAAATGTTATGACAGATGCACATGATATGCCCGCTGACCGCGGACTCGTGTCCCATGCGCACATCACATCGGTTGAAGAAGTCGTGGCAAGAATCAGTCAACTTAAGCCTCGTATTCTTTTTATTAATTTTGACCAGTCTACCGAAGGAGATTTTGCGTTGTTAGGGACTTTACAGCGCGAATGTCCCGAGACACTTGTGGTGCTTTTGACCGATAAATCAGCCCCGGAAGACCAGATAATACAAGCATTGGCTAATGGCGCACGCGGTTGCTTGAATCATG